>NZ_JANFZX010000030.1:0-33271 GCF_024461615.1 Anaerotruncus sp. DFI.9.16 | reverse complement strand
CCCCCCCCCCCCCCCCGCTTCTATTTGCAGGAGGAGACGGTTTATTCTCCGGGGACCCCATAGGGATATGCGATCCGCTGGCGGAGGTCCTCAGGAAGGCGGGAGAGGGGCAGGAGGACCGGCGTTCCGCCCGTCGCGCCCCTGAACCAGAAGTTCGCGCAGACGACCGGCTCGGTCGTGTCCCAGCTCGGCACGGCGGCCGCGGCCAGCGCGGCGATATCCGCCGGATCCTCGAAGAGGACTTCGCTCGCGCCCGCCATCTGGGCCTGCACGACGGCGTTCCCCCACTCGTCGAGCTCCACGTCCTCCCCCGGCGAGAAGTCCGCCGCGAGCACATCTGGGTTCTCGGCGTAATACCGCCGGGAGGCTTCGACGTTCTCCTTCAGGTAGTCGTAGTCGTTGGCGGTGAACTCCCCACGCCCCGGGATCACCTGGAGCACCGCGCTGTCCGATGTGGTGAGATACCGTACGCCCGAGCCGGAGACCCCCACCGCGTAGCAGGCGTCCAAGTCAGGTGCGATCTCGTCGAGCACTCCCTTCTCCGCGAGGAAGGCGCGGGTATGCAAGGAGCTCTCCGTCACGAGGAAGCTGCCGCTCGTGGAGGCGCGCGGCGCACCCTCGGGCGGGAGGTCCGCCTCGAACGTCACCCACGCGACGGGCGCGTCCGACGGGTGCAGCAGGTCCTCGACGGTCTGCGCGAGCAGGTCGGTCCGCATCGCGTCCAGAAGCGCCTGTGACTCGGCGGCCGGCCACGCCTTTTCCACCGTCCAGGCCCCGAAGGGGTCGGAGATCCGCCATTTTTTGACGTCCTGACCCCGGTCGAAGAACGCCGGGTGGGTCTGCGCGAGCAGGTCGGGGCTCGTTTCCAGCGGCGCGAGCAGCCGAATCGACCCGGTGCCCGCGCCCTCGTACCGGCGGGTGAGGGTGCGGCCGTTCTTGAGGGTGTAGGTGATCGTGCTGCCCAGGTGCATGTATTCCTCGCCCGGCTCGAGGGTGATCCCCTCGTAGGGGCGGTACCGCTTGGCGATCACGTCCCGGTGGAACGCCTCCACCGCCGACAGATCCTCCGGCGCCGAGAGCAGCACCTCGTTCGTGTAGCCGACGGCCCGGCCGGCTTTGCCCCCGTTATCGGGGAGGCCGGGCTCCACACGGCAGATGCTGATGTCCGCGGCGTAGCGGCCGGTGTAGCCGATCTCCACCGCAGCGACCTCCTCCGGCGCGGGCACGCGGCTTTCATAGCCGAACGCGCCGGTCATCGGGATGAGCGAGACGAGCACGACGCCGGCGACCGTCGCCGCGCCCAGCGGCAGGCTGCGCACGAGCGTCTTGAAGCCGCGGTTGAGGACGACCTCGGCCACCGCGTAGGTGAGCGCGCCGATGAGCGCCGTCCAGAGCAGGAAATCGGTCCGCCCGTGGCTGCCGGAGCAGGCGATCAGCCCGGCGGTTACGCCGCAGACGGCGGTGCCCGCCAGCTTGACCAGCGCCTGCAGGGCGCCGCGCGAGGAGGTGGTCTCCGCGACCTCGGTCCTGCGGCGGCGGTAGACGCGCACGGCGGCGAGGAAGATGAGCAGTCCGAGCGCCAGCCAGACGAGCAGCGCGAGGTTCGCGCCCGGCAGGCGGCCCGGCCCGAACAGCCTGATCGGGGAGGAGGCGCCGAGCGTCCCGTCCGCGATGGCGAACCGTTCGATCATCAGCGTCACGGGGGAGAGTCTGGTTACGAAGGTGAGCGCGTCCATCCCCGCGCTCCAGCCAAAGAGGAAGAGCTCGGTGACGGCGAGCCCCAGCGCCGAAAGAACGGGGGCGGCGAGCAGCAGGGTCCCCGACAGCACGAAGGTGTCGAAGACGGTGCCGACGCAGACCGAGACGAAGGTGGTGACCGCGTAGATCGCAAAGCCGCAGATCATCCAGCCGAGCGCGTCGAGCCAGAGGTAGGCGGTCACGTCGGGCAGAAAGCCGAATTTCGCGATCTGCACCGCCATGATGAAGAGGTTGGAGGCGGCCAGCGGAAGCCCGATGATCGTCATGCCCACGGCGGCGTTTGCCGTCAGGAGCGTCCCGCGGGAGACGGGAATCGCGTGGTAGACGTCGGACGCCTTTTTGGAGTGCATGTAGCTGTTGAGCACGAGGGCGAGAATCATGGGCGCGAGCAGCGCGATCATCAGGAAAAAGACGATCGACACGCCCGCGAAGTTGCAGCCGAGGCCCTCGAAGCTGTAGAAATACATCGGGTTTTGGGCGAGCGTTTCGGGCGCGTACGCCTGGATGCGGGCGGCCTCGGCCGGGTCCACCCGCTTGAACGCCTCGAGCGCGAAGAGCAGCGGGTAGCAGACCGCCACAAGCGCGGAATAGAGCCAGAGGTAGCCCCGGTTGCGGTGCAGGATGTCCCGGTAAAGCTCGCGGAACCGGCCGGGCTTAGAAGAGGATGTTGTTGTAGTCATATCCGACCGCCTCCATTTCATGAATGAATACCTCCTCGAGGGTGAGCGGGACACCTTCCGCGAAGACGGCGCCCTGCCGCAGCAGATAGTCCGACGCCTCGGCGGAATTTCCCCGCACGACGAGGGTCACAAGGCTGCCCGTGCGGACCGCCTGCATGACGTTGAGCCCCGCAAGCGCCGCGTCGTCCATCCCCTGCGGGAAGGCCGCGTGCACCTTGCAGAAGCCGAGCTTGAGCTCGTCGAGCTCCCGCTCGAAGAGAATTTTCCCCTGGTGCAGGAGCCCCACGTGGTCGCACAGATCCTCAAGCTCCCGCAGGTTGTGGCTCGTGATCACGACGGTCATCTCCCGCGACGCGATGTCGTCCGACAGGAGCTTCTTCACCGCGCCGCGCATCACCGGGTCGAGCCCGTCGAACGCCTCGTCGAGCAGCAGCAGGTCGGGTTCGCAGGAGAGGGCGAGCAGCAGCGCCGCCTGCCGTTTCATCCCCTTGGAAAAGGTGCCGAGTTTCTGGCGGGGGTCCAGGGGAAAAATTGTGCAAAGTTTTTTGTATTTTGTGTCCGAAAACCGTCTATAAATTTGTTTATAGAATGTGGCCATCTCTTCGAGGGTGCTCTGCGGCAGGAAGTACAGGTCGTCCGCGACGAAAAAGATCCGTTCCTTGACCGCGATGTTCTCGTAAACCGGCTCCCCGGCGACCGTGACCTGCCCGCCGTCGGGCATGTAAACCCCCGACGCCAGCCGCAGGAAGGTCGATTTGCCCGACCCGTTGGACCCCACGAGCCCGTAGATCGAGCCTGCGTGGATCTCGGTGTCGAGCGAGGAAAGCGCCGTGAAATCCCCGAAGCACTTCACGAGCGACTGCGCTTTAATCATGGTTCGTTCCCTCCTCATATACCGCTTCGACCACCCCGAGCGCCTCCTCGCGCGGGATTCCCGCGCGCCGGCCTTCCGCGGCGGCCTCCCGGAGCTTTTCCAGCCGCTGCCCGCGCAGCATCCGCGCCGCAGCCGGGCCGGGCGAAACGAAGCTGCCCTTGCCCGCGACGGAGTAGATGACGCCGCTGCGTTCAAGCTCCTGATAGGCCTTCTGCACGGTGTTCGGGTTGACGCCCAGGTCCCTCGCGAGGCTGCGCACGCTCGGCAGCTGCTCGTCGGGCGCGAGCGCCCCCAGCGATACCAGTTCGGAGAGCCCCCGGACCAGCTGTTCATAGATCGGCTGGCGGCTCTGCAAATCAAGCGACAGCACGGTTCCACCCCTTTCAGTCGATTAATCGTATTGTCTGTATTAAAACTATTAGTACAGTTACAGCTTACCACACCCGCCCGGAAAATGCAAGGGGAAATTGCAGCTTTTTCCGAAAGAGGGCGTTTTTAAAGGTTTTATGAATTTTTCCCAATCCATTTGACACCCGTAAAAATGATGGTATACTTTAGGGAGATATGATCTGAAATTGCTTCCTGACGGCGGGCCCGCCGCGCCGGTTTTCCCGGCCGGAAGCCCGCGTGAGCGCTTTTTCGGGCCCCTGTCTTTTCACACTAAATCACGAGGTGGATTGCTTTTGAGGAAAACCAAGATCGTCTGCACCCTCGGCCCCGCGTCCGACAGTGAAGAACGGATTCACAGCCTGATCTGCGCCGGCATGGACGTCGCGCGCTTCAACTTTTCCCACGGCTCCCACGAGAGCCACAAGGCTACCTTCGAGCGGGTCAGCCGCCTGCGCGAAGAGCTGCGCCTGCCCGTCGCCACCCTGCTCGACACCAAGGGCCCGGAGATCCGTCTCGGCGTCTTCAAGGGCGGGAAGGCCGAACTGCACGCGGGCAGCCATTTCACGCTGACCGCCGACGAATGCGAGGGGGACGAGACGCGTGCGTCGATCACCTTCCCCGGTCTCGCCGAGGACGTGGGCAGGGGGGACACCATCCTGCTCAACGACGGCGCCATCGAATTGCGCGTCACCGGAACCCACGACGGCGCCATCGACACCGAGATTGTCAACGGCGGCGTCATTTCCGACCACAAGGGGGTCAACGTCCCCGGCGTGCGCCTCTCGATGCCCTACATCAGCGAGCGCGACCGTTCGGACATCCTCTTCGGCGCGGAGACCGGCTTCGACTTCATCGCCGCCTCCTTCGTCAGCCGGGCGGACGACATTCTGGAGATCCGCCAGCTGCTCGAGCGGCAGGGCAACCAGACCATCCGCATCATCGCGAAGATCGAGAACGCGGAAGGGGTCAAAAACATCGACGAGATCCTGCGCGTCTCGGACGGCATCATGGTCGCGCGCGGCGATATGGGCGTGGAGGTCCCCCTTGAGGACGTGCCCGTCTTCCAGAAGCTGCTGATCAAAAAATGCTACAACACCGGCAAGATGGTCATCACCGCCACCCAGATGCTCGAGAGCATGATCCACAGCCCCCGCCCCACCCGCGCCGAGGCCACCGACGTGGCCAACGCGATCTACGACGGGACGAGCGCGGTGATGCTTTCGGGCGAGACGGCCGCGGGCGACTACCCCGTCGAGGCGGTGCGCACGATGGCGCAGATCGCCGAGCGCGCCGAACGGGACATCGACTACCGCAAACGCTTTTATTCCCGCTCGAACGAGCGGCTCCCCGATATCACCAACGCGATCTCCCACGCCACCTGCACCACCGCCTACGATTTGGGCGCGGCGGCGATCATCACCGTCACCTGGTCGGGCACGACGGCGCGGATGCTCTCCAAGTACCGCCCCGACATCCCGGTCATCGCCTGCACCCATGAGAAGGCCACCTACTGGCAGCTCGCCCTCTCGTGGGGGGTCACGCCCCTGCTCTGCGACGTGAAGGAGAACACCGACGACCTCTTTGCCCACGCCGTCGCGAAGTCGAAGGCCGCCGGGTATGTGCACGACGGCGACATCGTGGTCATCACCGCGGGGGTCCCGCTGGGGGTCAACGGCACCACCAACCTGCTCAAGGTCCATGTGGTCGGCGACATCCTCGTCACCGGGCAGGGAGTCAACAAACGGTCGGCCTTCGGCAGGCTGTGCGTCGCCAGGACCGAGGAGGAGGCGCTCAAGAACTTTAACGACGGCGACATCCTCGTCATCCCCCAGACCTCCAACGCGCTGCTGCCCATCCTCAAGAAGGCGTCCGGCATCGTGACCGAGCGGGGGGGCCTCAATTCCCACGCCGCGATCGTCGGCATGGCGCTCGATATCCCCGTCATCGTCTTCGCGGAGAACGCGACCGCGATCCTCAAATCCTCCTCCGTCGTGGAGGTCGACGCCTCGGCCGGTACGGTCAGCAACCGCACCAGGACAGAATAAAACGCTGGCAATGCCCCCCGCGGGGCGTCACGATAAATGAGTCTACGATAAAGGAGTCTGTATATGAAACGCTTACACCTTTCCAACCGTTTGATCGCGCTGTTCCTGGCGATTGCCATGCTGCTCACGATGGCGGCCTGCGGCGAGCGCGCAAAGCCGGGCGAGGACGAGGGTCCCTCCTCCTCCGACGTCTCCTCTCAGCCGAAAATCCCGGCGTTCATCAACCCCTTGGAGGATGTCGACCTCACCCCCGTCGCGGAACCCGTGGCTCCCGAGGGCGAACTGCTTGAAAAACTCAACAAGGCCTACAACGTCAACAACGACGTCGTCGGCTGGATCCGCGTCCCCGACACCCTGATCGACAACGAGGTGCTTCAGTACGTCTCCACCCCGCCCCAGGCGTCCGACAACCTCTATTACGAGCGTAAGGACATCAACAAGAACTACAGCTTCTACGGCTGCTACTGGGCGGACTATGAGAACAAGATCGGCAACCGCAACGAGCTCTCCCAGAACACGATCATCTACGGGCACAGCATGTCCGACACGATCAGGGACGACCCGGAGCAGGATAAGTTCACCCAGCTGAAAAAATACCTCGACATCGAGTGGGCGAAAAAGCACCCCTACATCTACTTCTCCACCGCCGAGGACGACATGACCTGGAAGGTCTTCGCGGTCTCCTATGTGGACACCAAGCTCTCCTACAACCTGCCCGAGTATAAGGACCAGAACTTCAACGAGCTGATCGCGGAGCTCAAGGACCGCTCCCAGTTCGACATCGACGTCGACGTGACCCCCTCCGACAAGATCCTGATCCTCTCCACCTGTACATATCCGACCGGCTACACCAACAAGGCGATCGACGAGGCCACCAAGTTCCTCATCTGCGCCCGTCTGGTCCGTCCGGGCGAGGCCACTCCCGATACCCTCGAGATGGCCGTCAACCCCGACCCCAAGAAGCCGCAGTACAGCTGAACAGCATAATAAAAAAGGGCCCGCAGGCTTAGCCTGCGGGCCCTTTTTGCGTCCCCGTCCGCCTCAGCGGGCGAGATGGGTCTCGTAGACGCGGCGCAGCTCCGCCTCCCCTTCGGGGGAGAGCGGGGAAAACGGGCGCCTGCATCCGTGGGATTCGATGCCGGAATATTCGAGCAGCTTTTTGACCGATGCGAACACCCCGTGGCGGCAGATGACTTCGATCGCCTCGTTCGCCCTGCGCTGGAAGGCGAGCGCCCGCGCGGGGTCGCCCGCGCGGAACCGGTCGTATACCCCGCGCACAAGCGGGAGCAGGCAGTTGTAGGTGCTGCCCACGCCCCCGTCCGCCCCCGCGGCGAGCCCGGACAGGAGCATCTCGTCAAAGCCGTTCCACACGGTGAGGCCGGGATTGCGGGCCTTGATCCGTTCGAGCTGAAACATGTCCGAGCTGGTGAATTTGATCCCGGCCAGCCGGGAGCTGGATTTGAGCCGTTCGAGGAAGGGTTCGGTCAGCGCGAACCCCGAGAGGTTCGGGAAGTTGTAGACGAACATCGGCAGTCCGCTCCCCGCCATGATCTCGAGGTAGTAGTCCTCGATCTCCCGCTGGGTGAACTTATAGTAGAAGGGGCTGATCGCGGAGACGGCGTCGGCACCCGCGGCCTCGGCGTGCTGCGCAAAGTCGACCGCCTGCCGGGTGGAGATCGCGCCCACGTGGGAGACGACCAGTTTTTCGCCGTTGTTCTCCTCGAGCACCGCCTCGAGAATCCCCTTGCGCTCCGATTCGGTCAGCAGGAAGGTCTCCGCCGTGCTGCCGCCCACGTAAAAGCCGTCGATCCCTTCCGCGATCAGGCGGCGCACCAGCTTTTTGAGTTCCCGGTAATTCACCTCCCCGGTCTCCGTGTAGGGGGTCACCAGCGCCGCGTGCAGGCCCGCGTATTCCTTTTTCATCATGTCGCATCCTTTTTGCCCGGGGCGGCTTTCGCCGCCCCGGGGGTGGGTTTTTTCAGGGCTGTTTCCGTTTCCATGCCAGTCCGGCGACCGCGGCGGCCGCGCAGGCCGCCAGCAGGAGCGCCAGCGCGGGCGCCGCAGGAGCCGCCGCCGGGGCGGCGGCATCCGGCGCGGGCCGCGCCTGCGGAACCGCCGCCTTGACCGCCGCGTCGGGCGCCGCCGTTTCGGGCGCCGCGGGAGGCGTGCCCCGCGCCGCGGCGGGCGCGTCGACCACGTGGACCGTACCGCCCGTGACGGGATTCACACGGCCCTGTGCGGACGCTTCTGGCAGGCTTTCGCCGCCCGTTTCCGCATAGAGCTCCGCGAGATCGCTTAGCAGGTAGAAGACCCTCCCCTTCTCGCGGGGCAGAACATCGCCGCCGTAGATCACGATGGGGCCGCCGGCGAAGTTTCCGCTGACGACCAGCGTCACGTCGCGTCCGCGCAGCGCGTCCAGCACCGAGCGGGGCATTTCGTCGAATTTGCCCGGGTTCGCTTTGACGACGTCGCCGTCCTTCGCGCGGCGGATGGCGTCCGCAAGCCTGCTCCAGTAGGCGTCCGCCTCGCCGCGGGGGGAACCGCCGCCGCCCGACCCGCCGCGTCCCGGTTTTCCGCCGGGAGTCGGCGGCGTATCGGCGGATCTCTTCTGTGCGAAGAGCCAGCCCGGCAGTTCCGGCTCGTTATAGGCGTTGAACCAGCAGCTGTGGCCCACGCCGGGATATTCGGTGTAGCGCGCCTCTCCGCCCGCCGCCCGCAGGGCCTCCGTCATTTCGCGGGAGCCGGCAACCGGCACGGTCGGGTCCGCGTCGCCGTGGAACGCCCAGACGGGCAGGTTTTTCAGGAGCGCCGCCTCCTCCGGGTCGCCCGCGCCGCAGATGGGAACCGCCGCGGCGAAGAGGTCCGGGCTGCGCATCGCCATGTCCCACACGCCGTAGCCGCCCATCGAAATCCCGACCAGGTAGAGCCGATCCCTGTCGACGCGGTAGTCGCCGCAGAGCTTTTCGAGCAGCTCCTCAACCGCCTGCATCGAGGCGCTCTCCGGGGTCTCCGACAGGTCGTAGGAGCCGTCCGTCCACGGGGTGTTCACCCACTGGCTGTCCGTACCGATCTGCGGGGCGACCATGATGCAGTCGTAGTCCGCATCCTGCCTGTCGAGGATCTTCTGGAAGACGCCCGCCTCGGCAAGCTGCTTTTCGTTGTCGGTCCCGCGCGCGCCCGCCCCGTGCAGGAAGAGGACGAGCGGGTAGGTCCTGTCCGCGCTGTAGTCCTCGGGCAGGATGAGCCGGTAGGGCAGCGTCGTCCCCGCCGAGTCGGTAAAGCTCCCGCGCGAGGCGGCCTCATCGGCGCTGCGCGCGCCCTTGAGCGCCAGAATCTCCCCGGCGGACAGGGCGTAGTTATAGAGGCGCACCTCGTCCATCGCACCCTTAAACTCCCGCGTAGCGCTGCCGTTATTTTTGCTCATGCCGATGCGCAGGATGTTCTCCCCGTTGACGTCGTACTGCCGGTCCTTCGGCTTGGAGGCGGAGAGCTTCCCATCGATGTAGATCTCCTGCGCCTGCGCGCGGTTGACGATCGCGAGATGGGTCCAGCGGTTGGCCCTGATCTTCTCCGCCGCGTTCAGCGTGGACTCCTCGGCGCCGTTCCCGATGTTGAACTGGAGGGTGCCGCTATTGAGGCGCACCCACCACTGTTTCGCGCCCGCCGTATATCCGCCGTACCAGAAGAGCAGCTTCTGATCGGTGAGATCGCTTGGCTTGACCCAGAGGGAGGCGGTGAATTCGCCCTCCCCGAAGTCCCCGCCCAGCGGCTCTTTGACGTCGAGGAAGCTCCCGCTGCCGCCGCAGGCGAGCCCGCTGCCGTACCGCCCGTCCGCGGTGATGGAGACGTTGCGCGCGGAGGCGCTGTTGCCCAGGCCCGAGAGGTCGGGGACCATGCCGCCCGAAAGTCGCTCCATGTCGTAGTGGAGGATCAGGGCGTCCTCCGGGACCTTCCCGTCCCGGAGGACGGTGAAGGTGTACCCGACGGTCCTGCCGCCCGCGCGGACTTCAACGGAGACCGGCGTGCGCAGGCCGGTAAGCTCCGCGCGGAAGCTGTCCCCCGAAAGGACCTCCCCGTTGACGGCGATTTCCGCCGCCCCGTCAAAGGGGACGAACCGGATGTCGAGCGCCGCCGTCCCCTCCGCCACACGCACCTGATAGTCGTTGACAAGCGGACTGAACGCCGGTTCAATCTCCGCCTGCGGCTCAAAGGAGACCGCCTTGAGGCTGGCCTTGTTGTCCGCCTCGAGCCAGTCGAGGGAAAAGCGCAGCAGCTTCAGGGTGAAATTTCCGCCCGGGGAGTTCTCCGCCAGCACGCAGACCGTGCCGTCCGCGTCCACCGTGATGTCGGAATACCCGCCGTCCTTTGCGAGGATGGTCCGCTTGGCGGACCAGGTCCTGCCGTCGTCATAGCTCGCCTTGACGGTGATGTTGGAGCGGGAGCTCGTGCTCTCGGCGTTGACAAAGAGGATGGTGCCGCTGTCGTAGCGCACGAGGCTGCCAAAGCAGGTGGGGTCGGGCAGCGCGTCGTCGAAGCGGGGCTCGCTCCAGCCGTCGTAGCCGTTGGGGCTTACGGTGATCGACCGCCGTTTGGCGGGAGAGACGTTGCGCATGTTGAGCATGACGCTGCCGTCGCTCAGCTCGACCGCCGTCGTCTCGTTGGGGTCGGACATCTCCCCGGTGGGATGGACCAGCTCGCCGAGCTGCCAGCTTCCGCCGGCGTCGGTGCTGTAAAGGGTGGTCACCACCGCCGGATGGTGGGACATGTCCGCCTCGCCCGACTCCTTGAGCACCAGCCAGACGGGCACGAGCAGCGTGCCGTCGCGCAACTCGATGCCGTGGCCGGGGCCGGTGGCGATGACGTTGCGGATCTCCGGGCTCGTCATGTCGGAGATCTCCTCCGGCTCGCTCCAGCTCACCCCGTCGTCGTCGCTGCGGCGGTAGAAGACGCCTCCGTTGGACGACTCCACGCCGTACATGACGCAGTAGAGCAGATGCACCGTGCCGTCCCGCGACGCGACCATGACGGGGTTATTCACCGTCTTGCCAGCCTGGGAACCCGCGGCGAGCATCTGCGATTCGCTCCAGGTGTTGCCGCCGTCGGTGCTGCGCTTCATCAGCACGTCCATCGGCGCCCAGTCGCCCGCGTTTTTGCGCGCCTCGGTGTAGGCGAGCAGCGTCCCGGCGGCGGTGGTCACGATGCCGGGGATGCGGAAGTGACCGTACCCCTCGGTGCCCGCCTGCCAGACGACGCTCTCCCCGAGCTTGTTGGAGGCCGGGTCGAAGGGGGTGGAGGCCGTCACCGACGGACCGTCGGAGCTGTAGCCGTTCGCATTGCCCGCCTCCACCTTGAAGAGGTAGGAGGTGCTCTCCTCGAGGCCGGTAAAGGTATAGGAGGCCGCCGCGCCGTCCACCTCCCCCGCCAGCTTCCCGTCGGCGTAAAGGCGGTAGCCGTCGACCGCCATCCGCGGGGCGTCCCACTCGACGGAAATCCGGTCGTCAAGCACCTCGGTGACCCGCAGTTTCTCCCGCTTGCTCCAGATCGGCACCGAGTCCGCCGGCACCTCGTAGGCGAGGGTCACATATTCGAGGAACGCCTCGGTCGGCCGTCCGGGCGTGCCCTGGCTCCAAAACTGGATCAGGTCGCCGTTCTTGTCCTTCTGCAGTGTGATGTCGCACTTGTAGTCGTCGTCGATGTAGAGCTTGGCGGTGGGGTTGTCGCTCTTCTCGACCTCAAAGCGGTAGACATGCCAGTCGTTCCCCGCCTCAAAGGAATAATGGCCGCCCCAGGTGCTCCCGCCGCCGCAGAAGCGCAGTTCCGTCTCCTCGATGCTGAACATGAGGCGGTAGGTGTCGTCGATCGCGATTTTGCTGGCGAGGGTGCTCTTGTTCGAAGTCACTTCGCCCGTGCCGAACTGCCCCACGCGCGCCTTGAATTCCAGCACATGCTTCTGCGGGACTGCGGTCTCGAGGCCGATGATCGAGTTCGGCTGGTTCGTGCTGGCCAGCCGGAGCGCCGGCCCGTCGGTGACCTCGACCGTGCCGCTTGAAGACCACGCGTACTCCTTTCCGAAGTCGGCGAAATGCTCGTCCACATATTTGAAGAGCTCCCCGGATTCCTGCGGCGCGCCGCCGCCCGTCACCCGCAGGTACTCCACGCCCGCGACCGACGGGCTGTCCGCCGTCCCGTTCACCCAGAATTCGAGGACGGGTTCATTGCCGTCCTCCTGGAAGGCGATCTCCGTTATTTGGCGGTCGTCCACATAGAGCTTCGCAGAGGGGGTCTCCCCGGTCCGGTCCACCTTGAACCGGTAGGTATGCCAGTCGGTGCCCGCCGCAAAAGCGGAGGAACCGGCCCACGTCCCCTCCGGCGTGCAGTACCGGAGCTGATCCTCGTTGATCTTGAACATCAGCCGCCTTCCCCCCAGTGCCAGCTTGAAGGAAAGGTTGGCGCTGCCGGAGGTGTATTGCTCCACCCGGGCCCTGAATTCCACCGTGTAGCGGTCGGCGTCCAAGGTGCGGAACAGCTGCGCCTGAACGTTTACGCCCGTCACGCCGGTCAGCAGGAGGCCTCCCTCCGGCCCCACCGCCGCGTTGCCGGCGAACGACCACTCCCCGGCCAGACCGTCGGGGGAAAAGCTCTCGTCGAGCAGTGTCTCCCCGGAAACAGCCGCGTTCCGGGCGCGCACCGCCGAGGCGGCGACGAACCCTTCCGGCAGCGCGTCCGGATCGACGGGCGCGTCCGGGTCAACGGGCGCGTCCGGGTCAACGGGCGCGTCCGGGTCGACGGGCGCGTCCGGGTTGACGGGCGCGTCCGGGTCAACGGGCGCGTCCGGGTTGACGGGCGCGTCCGGGTCGACGGGCGTGTCCGGGTCGACGGGCGCGTCCGGGTCGGTGGGCGCGTCCGGGTCGGCGGGCGCGCCCGGAACCGCGGAATCCGCGGATTCGGACTGCGCGGGCGGCGCGGGGAGGTCCTCCTGCGCCCACACCGGCCCGGCGCCCATGGTGCAGACCATGAGCGCCGCAAGCAGCAGGGACAGCCCTTTTTTCATCCTTTTCTCTCTCATACTCGGTTCTCCTTCTCTCCTCACGCGTTTACATGCTTACTCTTTCACGCTTCCGACAAGGAAGCCCTTGGCAAAGTATTTCTGTACGAAGGGGTAGATGCAGAGGATGGGGACGACGCTGACGATGATGACCGCGCATTTGACCGTCTCTGCCGGGGGCATGTTGGCCAGCGGCAGGGCGAGGTCGGAACCGCTCGCGTTGAGGATGATGCCGCGCATGATGTTTTGCAGCGGCAGCTTGGCGTTGTCCACGATGAACAGCGAGGAATAGAACCACTCGTTCCAGTGCCAAACGGCGTACATCATCCCCACCGTCGCGATCGACGGCAGGCTCAGCGGCAGCACGATCCGCCGGAAGAGCTGGAACTGGTTGCAGCCGTCAATCATGGCGGCCTCCTCCAGGCCGGGCGGGAGCTGCTGGTAGAACGCCTTCATGATGAAGATGTACACCGAATTGATTGCGAAGGGCAGGATCATCGACCAGAAGCTGTCGTAGAGCCCCACCCCCTTCACGAGCAGAAAGAGCGGCACGAGCGGCACCGGGAAGACGATCGCCACATTGATCAGCGCGATGACCAGCCTGCGGCCGGGCAGGTCGTTTTTCGAGAGCGCGTAAGCCATCGTGCAGGTGAAAAACAGCTGGGTGGCGGTGCCCGCGGCCACGCGCATAATGGTGACGCCATAGGCGTTGAAGATGCTCGATCCCTTGGAGAGGATCATCCTGTAGGCCGCCGTGTCGAACACCTCGGGGATCAGGATAAAGGTCCCCCGGCGGGAAATTTCGTCCTGCGACAGGAAGGACTGCATGAGGACGATGAACATCGGCAGCAAAAAGCAGATGCAGAGCAGGACCAGCAGGGTGATGTTGACCACTGTAAAGACTTTTTCGCCCGTGCTCTTGCAGGCCATACGATCGCTCCTTTACGAATACATATTCTGCTGGCCCATCTTGTTGGCGATAAAGTTGGTGACCATGACCAGCATAAACCCGATCACCGATTTGAAGAGGTTGACGGCGGTGGCATAGGAATACCGGAACTCGGTGAGCCCCGCCCGGTAGACGTAGGTGTCGAGGATGTCGCTCACCTTGTAGACGCTGGGCGAATAGAGCAGCAGCGTCTCCTCCCAGCCCTCGTTCATAATGACGCCGATGCGCATGATAAACATGATCGTAATCGCAAAGCTGATGCAGGGCAGGGTGATCCTCGTGATCTGCTTGAGCTTTCCGGCGCCGTCGAGCGCGGCCGCCTCGTAGAGCTGCGGGTCGATGCCGGACATCGCGGCGATATACACGATCGAGCTCCAGCCGATATTCTTCCACGCGATGGCCCCCAGCAGGATCTGCCGGAACCAGTGCACGTCGGTGACATAGTAGCTCGGGACGCCGCCGAAGTGCGCCACAATGGCGGGGACGATTCCCCCGTTGGTGGAAAAGAGGGTGAACACAAGCCCCGCAAGCACGACGTTGGAAACGAAATAGGGCATGTAGGACACCGTCTGCACAAAGGTCTTGAAAAATTTGCTGCGCACCTCGTTGAGGAGCAGCGCCAGCAGGATGGGCAGGGTGAATTCGACGAGCAGGCGCAGGACCGCCAGAATCACCGTGTTGCCGAACACGTTCCAGAAGTAATAGGAATTCAAAAACTCCCGAAAGTGCCGAAACCCCACCCATTCGCCGGTGAACATCGCCGACAGCCCCTCGAAGGGGGCCAGGTCCTTAAAGGCGATCATATACCCCGCGAGCGGGATATACCGGAAAACCAGAAAATACAGGAGTCCGGGCAGCAGGAACAGGTATAACATCTTGTATTTCCACATCTTTGCGGGCAGCCCCCGCCTTGCGGGGACGCCGCCCTTTTTCCCCGCGGCGGGGCGCGGCAGTACCGCCGACTGATTTCGCACGCTGATCCCTCCCATAGCCGGGAAGGCGGCGGGGGCCCGCGCCCCCTTCCGTCTCCCGCGGGCCGGCTTTCCGGCCGTCTATTTTACCTGTTCAAAATACATCTCGGTGTAGGCGTCGATCCAGTCCTGCATGCCCGCGTCGTAGAGCTCCTGCACGAACTGGTCGTACTCTTCGATCGGGCGGGTTCCCATGATGAAGTTGATCGTCTCCTCCTCGAGCATCCTCGAGATGTCCGAGGCGCCGGGGACTCTGGACTTGATGACCGCCGGGTCGTAGACGATGCCCGAATCAAACGGGATCTTGCCGCGCTTGAGGTCGGTGTGCTCGTTGGTCAGATATTCCTGGTGACGGGCCTGCTGGGGGTTGTCGCCCGAGACGGCGGTCTCCATCGGGAGCCCGATCGCAAAGGCGTATTCCGCGTAGTACCCGGTCTTTTCGCCGATCGTCTCGTAGATGTGGGCGTCCTTGTCCTTCCATTTCCAGAACATCCCCTCGGGGCCGTACCAGGTGACCATATGGTTGGCGGGATCGCTGTAGATGAAGTTGAGCATGTCGATGACCGCCTCGGGATGCTCGCACTTGGCGGAGATGAGCGCGCCGGTGGTGGAGGCGGGCATGGCGGTCTCCGCCTTGCCGGACGGTCCCTCGAGTCCGTCGTGCTGGTAGTCGTAATTCGCCTCGGGGAAGGTCTTTTGCAGGTCGTAGAGGGAGAGGGTGATGTTGGAGTACCACACCGCCGCGGAGCCGACCTTGCCCTGCTTGACGATCTCGCGGATCTTATCCTTGCTCAGCGAGGCGAATTCGGGATACATGTAGCCCTTCGTGTACCACTCGTTCATCTTGGCGAGGAAATCCTTGAAGCCGGGCTGCAGCTCGGCGGGCTTGATCTTGTTGTCGGTGGGGTCGAGCCAGTTGCTGTAGCCATACTCGGTGAACGCGCCGAGGAAGGAGTTGTGCAACCCCTTGGAGGAGTGCTTGCCCGCGATGTCCGCCAGCAGCGGGATGGTGCCCTCGCCGCCCGTGCCGTTCTCCTTGAAGGTGCGAAGGACGTTGTCCAGTTCATCGATCGTCTTGGGCATCTCCAGGTTTTCCTTCTCCAGCCAGTCAGTCCGGATCCAAGTCGGGTTGCCGAGGTTGGGCGTGCTGCGCGGCACGCCGTAGATGTTCCCCTCCTTGTCGGTCATGGCCTTCCACGCCTCTTCCGGCCACGCCTTCACGATGTCCTGTCCCTTGCCGTCAAGGTAGCTGTTGATCGGGACGATGACCTTTTTGCTCGCGTATTCCGACCAGTCCCCCCAGAAGAGGTCGACCTGGTCGCCGCCGGCGAGCAGGAGGTTGAGCTTTTCCGTTTCGTTGCCCGCGGGCGGCACGATCACCTGAACGTCGTAGCCGGTGTTTTCCAGCATCCACTGGTGGATCTGCTCCATGATCGCGGGGTCGGCGCCCGCCTCGGAGCCCGCGCCCGCGATCGAGCCGCTGTTGTTGTAGACGACGATCTTGACAGGGGACTGGGCGCCTTCTTCCGCCGGGGCGCCGGGGGCGGCGCTGCCCTCATCGGGCGCGGGAGCGGGGCTGTCGCCGCCGCAGCCGGTCAGGCTGCCCGCCAGCATCATCGCGGCGATGGCGGCTGCAAGAATCCTTCTCTTCATTTCTCTTTTCCTCCCATTTCATTGAAGTCGGTTTTCGCGCGGCCGGGTCCCGGCCACACCCCGAGTATAAAAAGGAAGCCGCTATTTTGAAAGGGCGGCATTTTGACTAATTCCATCAAAAAACCTACAAAGTCAAAAATGAATAGATAAAAATGCTATATTTATCGTTTTCTCCACGAAAATTTTGTCCAATATATGTAAAACCGCCCCGCCGCTTACGCGGCGGGGCGGTTTTACGGCGCCTACCGGCCCTGGTTCATCCTGCGGTAATCGCCGGGGGTCACCCCCGTGGCGTCCTTGAAGACCTTGATGAAATAGTTGATGTTGGAATAGCCGAGCCGTTCGCAGACCTCCTTGATCTTGAGGTTGCTCCCCGTGAGCAGCTCCTTTGCCTTTTCCACCCGCATCCCGGTCAGGTAGTCCATGAACTTGACGCCCGTCTCCTTTTTGAAAATCCGGCTGACGTAGGCGGGGTTGAGGTTGAGCTGCTGCGCGACCGATTCCAACGTGGTGTTCTGGCTGCAGTCCGCGCGGATGATCGCCAGGACCTGCTCCACACGCGCGTCGCTTTTTTTGGTGGCGAGGGTGCCCAGGCAGTCGGCCGTGGCCGTGAGCACCCCGTCGAACCACTTGAGCGCCGCGCCGATCCCGTCGAGCCGGAGCAGCTCGTCGTAAAGGTTCCGAGTGTCCCCGTACACCCTGCCGGGCGGCACGCCCGCCGCGTTGACGAGCTTGACGACGCTGGTGAGCACGTCCATGTAAAGGCTTTGCACCTGCCGGTATTCGAGCGGGTCGTTCTCCTGCATGAGCTCCTTGAGCAGCTCCCGGAAGGCCCGGCAGGCCTTCTCCCCCTCCCCCGACTGGAGCGCGTCGAGGATCTTGTCAATGCGATCCTGGCTGTAGCGGAGGACCCCCTTTTCTCCGGCGGGCGCGTCCGCGAAGAGCACGCCGTCCTCATCCGAAAGTTCCCGGCGCAGCAGGGCGCGTTCAGCCTCCAGATAGGCCCGGCGCAGCTCTCCCACCTCGCCGATCTGTCCGCTGAGCACGACGGTGCAGGGGATCTGCGCCGCGCGCGCCAGCTCCCGGCGCATCCCCTCGAGCTTGTCCATCAGCTGCGCGGTATCGCCCTCCGCCGCGTTGAGCAGCGCGACCACCTTTCCGTCCTCCATCTCCGCCAGTTCAAACGGGTAGGGGCGGAGATTGTCCAGCAGGTAGCTGAGCAGCAGGTCCTTTTTGATGCTCAGCGGGCCGAACCGGTCCCCCTCCTCCAGCGCGTCGTAGGAAAAGAGCACAATCCGCAGGCTACGGTCGTCCAGCCCGATGTTCAGCAGCTTGAACTGCCGCCGCACCTCCTCCTCCGAGTAGTCATTGCGGCGCAGCAGGGAGATCAAAAAACGCCGCCGGTGCACCGGCAGGCTGTTCTGCAGGCGTTCGACAAGGTCCATCTCATTCATCTTGAGTTCCTCAAAGACGCCGGCCAGCCCGTCGAATTCGTTTTTCCAACCCGATTTCCGGGGGCTTTCCCCCACGATCTCCATCAGCCTCTCGATGGGGGAATACAGCCTGCGGGAGGCGACCGCTGCCGCCAGGATCACGCAGGCCGTCACTCCCGCGAGGCTCAGCAGGAACACCATCTGCAGCGCCTCGACCCCCTGGTAGAGCTGCTGGACGTCCGAGACCATGACAAAGTTCCAGCCGAGCTTGTCCGACTCGAGATAACTCAGCAGGTAGCGTTTCCTGCCAAGCTTCCCCGAATCCCAGTGGTACTGCCCGTCCCTGAACGCGTCGACGCGCTCCCTTTGGATCATCTGCTGCAGTTCCGGATACCGGTAATCCTTCAGCAGGAGCTCCCCCTCCCCCGAATAGGCGAAGAGGCTGTCGGTCCCCTTCCGCTCGATCTTCAGCACAATCTGGTCATAGAACTTGCGCGCGTCAATGTTGACCGCCATGAGGTTCATCTCGTTGTAGTAGGAGCGGAAAACGAGCGTGATCACCTGCTGGTTTCCCTTATAGGGAAAATCGACCGTCCGCGTGTCCATGACCGCCGGGGAGATGAAGGCCTGGTCCGCGTAGCCGAACCACTCCTTGTCGAAGAAATCCGCCATGCCGTACTGCAGGCCCGCCGACGAGTAGACAAGCCCCTTGCCCGAATCGCAGAAGTAGATCGAGTCGATAAAGGCGTTCGTCAGTTCAAAGCTCCGGAGCTGTTCAAGCATCCGCGCCTTTGCCTCGAGGTAGCGGGCGGTCCCCCGGAGGTTTTCCCCGACCTCAAGGGAGGAGATCAGCTTCTCCATGCCCTTGCCGTCGGTAAACGTCTCAAAGGTTTTGAAGGAGGAGTCGAGGATCGTCTGCCTTCCGCTGTCCTCGATCTGGCTGAAGACCACCTCCATCGCGTTGAGGGTCTGGCCCAGATAGTTCTGGCTGAACAGCGCCATCTGCCGGGACATGTTCTGCCGGGCGTTCCCAAAGAGGATCGCCCCGAGCACCAGCGGCGGGATGGTTGCGATCACGAGCAGGCAGCAGGTCAGCCGGACGAAATACCGGCCTCCCCCGCGCGGCAGTTTCATACTCCACACACCCCTTCCGTTTCACCCGGGCGTACTCTCCCGGACGATCAGGGAGGGCTCGACCACCACCGACCGCCGCCGGGCGGATTCGTCCCCCTCCGTCATGGCGCAGATGAGCTCCGCCGCCCGCCGCCCGACCTCGTATGTCCGGAAGTCCACCGTCGTCAGCTTGGGGCGGAAGCTCTCGCAGAGGGGCGTGTTGTCGTATCCGACCACCGCGAGCTCCCGCCCGACCTTCCGGCCCAGCCGGGCGGCGGCGTCGTAGACGACGCAGGCGGCCGCGTCGTTGAAGCAGAAAACCCCGTCCGCCCGGCGCTGCAGCAGGCGGGTCACCGCCCTTAACGCGTTCTCGGGCTCGCCGGGCGCGCAGGCGAAGCTCACCAGCGACGGGTCCTGCTCCAGCCCGTTCTCCGCGAGCGCCGCCAGATAGCCCTGGTACCGCTCGGCCGAGGTCTGGTAGATGGGCGGGGAGACATAGGCGATCCGCCGCCGTCCCGTGCTCACGAGGTGGCGCACCGCCAGCTTTCCTCCGAGGAAATTGTCCGACTTGACGACCGGCGCCTGGATGCCGGGGACCTCCCGGTTGCAGAGCACCAGCGGCACCCTTCGTTCGAGGATCCGCATGAGCGGTCGCAGGTCCGTGCCCTCGTAGACCGCGGGGATCAGGATGATGCCGTCCGTCCCGCCCTCCAAAAACCGCTCGAGGCAGGCGGTCTGCCGCCGCACGCTGTTGTCGGTGTTGCTGAGGATCACGTCGATCCCCCGGCCGCCCGCCGTGTCCTGGATCCCGCGGATGATCCCCGGATAGGTGTCGTGCTGAATGTCGGGGATGACCACCGCCCACCTGCGCCCGCCCTCCGCATGGCGCGCGGCGGGCAGCCGTCCCGTCGTATAGGTGCCGCTTTTGTCGCGGGCGTAGAGCAGTCCCTCGCCGATCAGCTCGGAGACCGCGCGCTCGACCGTGGTGCGGTTGACCCCGAAGCGCTCCGCCAGCGCCGCGCGGGAGGGCAGTCTCTGCCCGGGCTGAGAGCCGGCGAGCTCCTCTATGAGCAGTTCCTTGACATGGTCGTACAGCCGTCTCTCCATGATCTGTCCCCCTCAACAATATCTAAACGGTCTAGATTTGAGAAAAGTCTACCATCCTTCCCGCGCGCCTGTCAATCCATCCGCGGACCGGTTTGTGGCATCTCACAATCCCGCGGGGCCGCTTTTGTGAGGAAACGAAAAAGGAGGCCGCCGGGCGGCCTCCTTTTTTATTCCGCTTTTACGATATCCTCCTGCCAGCTCGGCGCGACTGCCCTCCCGGGCGGGCAGAGGAGAAACCGCGTTTCGTCCCACGCCCCCGCGAGCAGCGCGTCGAGCAGCCCGGCTCCCCCGGGGACCGCCTCGAACCGCCACCCATATTCTACGGCCGCCTCCCGCGCGCGGCGGGCGTGCGCCGGGCTCGGGCAGGCGGGCGGATCGATGTAGATGCAGGTGTCATAGGCCGAGATCCACGCGTTCTCCTGCTCGAGCAGCCACGCGGCGTTGTCGGCGCCGTAGCGTTCGGCATACTCCCGCAGCTTCGCGTCGTACCAGGTGCGGGAGGGGGTCTTCGCAAAGTCGAGCCAGCCGGGCGTGTACCAGTAGATGCCGCCCCGGCTGTGGAAGTAGTCGAGGTAGCGCCGCTGGGAGCCGATCAGGACGCCGATGCAGTCGTCGGTGCGGGGCAGCACGAGGGGCAGCCTCCCGGCGCGCACCCCCGCAAGCCCGCCGCCGCACAGCCCGTAGCAGAGCACAATCGCGTCGAGCCGCCCATCGGGCGGAGCCTGCGCGTCGGCGCGCTCGATCTCCGTGAGGGTTTCCGTAAGGCGGCGGCGCAGCTCGTCGGGCGTGTCGTGCAGGCCCTGCGGGAGCCAGTGAAGCTCCACGGCGTTCGGGCTTTTTTCGGCCGCGGCCGAAAGCTCCCGGCGGAACACCTCGCAGGCGACCGCCGCCAGGCGCGTCATCCGATGCCGCCGTAGGCGACGCCGAGCACCACCACCGCGGCGGCGAGGAAGACGTAGACGTATTTGGCGAGGAAGTCGAAGCCGCGCACGAGCGGTTTTTTCCTGCCGGTGGTCAGCTCCTTTTTGATGGCGGGCAGGCCGAGCACCCAGTAGATCATCACCGCGCCGAGCACCGCGCCGACCGGCACGATATAGATCGTGATCACGTCCATCCAGCTGCCGGTGTAGGGCTCGTACTCGATGAAGAGGCCGACCGCGAAGACGGCCGCGCCGGTCAGCAGCACGGCCGGGGTGCGTCCGAGCCCAAACTGCCGCTGGACCGCCTCGGAGCAGACCTCCAGCATGTTGATGAGGGAGGTGACCCCGGCAAAGAGCACCGACAGAAAGAAGAGCACCGCGAAAAGCCGCCCGGCGGGCATCTGCGCGAAGACCTTGGGCAGCGTGATGAAGATGAGGGGCGGGCCCGCCTGCGGGTCGAGGCCGAAGGCGAAGACCGCCGGGATGACCGCCATGCCCGCGACGAGCGCGGCGGCGGTGTCGAGCAGGGCGGTGAGCGCCGAGGCATGGGGGATATCCTCCGTTTTGGAGAGGTAGCTCCCGTAGATGATCATCCCCGAGCCGGTGATCGACAGGGAGAAGAACGCCTGTCCCATCGCCATGACCCAGGTGGTGGGATTGAGGAGCGCCTCCCACTGGGGGATGAAGAGGTATTTGTAGCCCTCCGACGCGCCATCCAAAAAGCCGACGCGCACGGCGATCACGATGAAGAGGAGGAAGAAGGCGGGCATCATAACCTTGTTGACCTTTTCGATCCCCTTGATGATGCCGCTGACGAGGAAGAGCACAGTCAGCAGCACGACCGCCAAATGCCACGGCACGCTGCCGAACCGTCCGGTCGCCTGCGAAAAATAGGCGTCCGACGCGGTGGAGAAGAGCTCCCCGGTGGCCGCGCCCGCCATCGAGCGCAGCACCCAGCCGACGATGACCGCGTAGCCGATGGCGATGCCGAGCGACCCGAGCAGCGGGAACGCGCCGAGCAGCCTGCCGCCCCGTTTGCCGCGCGAACGCATCGCGTAGTCGTAGGAGCCGACCGGGCCGGTCCCGGTGAGCCGTCCGAGCGCGAATTCGCCCGACAGCCCCACAAGGCCGAAGAGTGCCACAAAGAGGAAATAGGGGATCAGAAACGCCGCGCCGCCGTATTTCCCCAACCGGTAGGGGAACATCCAGATGTTCCCCATGCCGATCGCCGAGCCGACCGACGCCAGGATGAACCCCAGACGGGTGCCAAAGGTGCCGTTCGGATTTTTGTTTGGTGCATCCATCTCATACCCTCCGATCATTCTGTTTTTCCCCGGGCGGGACAGAAAAAACCGCGGCAGGGGTCCTGCCGCGGTTTTCGGCTGCGAAATCTTACTTGACGACCTCGCCCCAGACCTCGCCGGAGCAGCCGGCCGCGTTGGCCTCGTCGGTGTCGATGTGCATCGCCGGGCGGAAGCTCGGGCTGACGCGGATGACCACGTCGCCGAAAACGAGCGCGCGGCCGGGGTTGTCGATCTTGACCGAAACGATCTCCTTGTCCTTGACGCCGATCTTCTCGGCGGTCTCGGGATCGAGGTGGACGTGGCGCTTGGCCGCGATGACGCCCTGCTTGAGCTCCACCTCGCCGCACGGGCCCACCAGCTTGCAGGGGGCGCTGTTCTCCACGTCGCCCGACTCGCGGACGGGCGGGGTGACGCCGAGCGTGCGCGCGTCGGTCAGCGCGATCTCCACCTGGGTGGAGGGGCGGCAGGGGCCGATGATCGACATGTTCAGCGTCTTCTTGGGGCCTACCACGTCGACGCGCTCCTCGCAGGCGTACTGTCCCGGCTGGGAGAGCTCTTTCTTATAGTGCAGCTTGGCGCCTTTGCCGAACAGCGTCTCGAGGTCCTCCTCGGTGACGTGCAGATGGCGCGCCGAAGTCTCAACGATAAATCTTTCAGACATTGACGGTTCCTCCATTTTGTGTAATTTTTTTACCGTATTCATTTTACGCCCTGCGGCGTTTTTTTTCAAGTAGCTTTGTTGCTGATTTCCGCTTCAATCTGTGCTATAATAGATACACTTTGCATATTCTGCCGCATGGGAGGGTCCGGAATGTATGAGAACTTCGACGAGCTGCGCGAGGCCGCGCTCGCCTGCCGCAACTGCAAACTCGCCGAGACGCGCCGCAACGTCGTCTTCGGCGCCGGCAACCCCGCCGCCAAGCTGATGTTTATCGGCGAGGGACCCGGTGAAAACGAGGACCTCCAGGGGGAGCCGTTCGTCGGGCGGGGCGGACAGCTGCTCGACCGGATGCTTTCCCATGTGGGCCTTTCGCGCGAGCGGGACGTCTACATCGCCAACATGGTCAAATGCCGTCCGCCCAAAAACCGCGACCCCGAGCGCGACGAGCTGGACGCCTGCATGGGCTGGCTGCGCAACCAGGTGCGCCTCATCCGCCCCAAAATCATCGTCTGCCTCGGGCGGGTCGCCGGCTGCGCGCTCATCGACCCGGGCTTTAAGGTCACCCGCCAGCACGGCGAGTTCTTCGAAAAGAACGGCACCGTCATGATGGGCACCTTCCACCCCGCCGCGCTGCTGCGCAATCCCGCCAACACCCCCGGCGCCCTCGACGACTTCGTCCGCCTGCGCGAGAAGTACGACGAGCTCACTTAGGGGAACGAGGGGACGAGGAACGGGGGGACGGGTGGTTTGTTAATTAGGGGAACTTTCGGGAAAGTTCCCCTGAAACCCCTCAAAGCTCTTGGTTCAGGCAAAGCGCCGCCCCCTCCCTCCGCCGCGCCCCGTGGCGGAGAGAAAAAGGCGGCCGCCCGGGGGGGGGGCCGCTTTTTCTTTCATTCAGCAGAGGACCTTGATTAAGGCAAGCAGGACTTTTCGCTTTTCCGGGGCGAGGGCGTCCCAGCAGGACAGCAGCTCACGCTGCTCCCCGGTGAGGTCGGACGGCAGGCTGTCCTCCGCGAGGAACTGGGAGACCGTCATCCCAAAGGCCCGGCAGATCGCTTCGAGCGTCGGGATGGTGGGGACGTTTCCCTTCCGGTAGAGCGAATTGATGGTGGACTGGCTGAGATGCGCCTGCTCCGCGAGATGGTTTTCGCTCCAGCCGCGTTCCTCCTGCAGCCGGCGGATCTTCCCGAGGATGTCCATCCAACCCCTCCTTCTGTGCTTATGCGTTAATATTATTACGATTAGGCGTTGAAATCTTTAATAATTAGACGTATAATATTAACGATCAGTCGTTAATGTGCACAGAGGGAGCGAACTTTATGCCTGACTATAAGGAGTTGTATTTTTCCCTCGTTCGGAAAACGGCTGCCGCCGCCGACGCGCTGGAAATCCTGAGCCTGCTGGTCGGCGAACAGGCGGAGCACCTGAAAAAGGAACTGGAACGAATCGAAGAGCTCTTTCCGCCCGACGAAATGTAAAGCGGCCGCCAGATGGCGGCCCCGTTGTCGTTCCCGCGAAGATTATTGGTAGAGGTCGCGCTCCACGGGGCAGTGGTCGCTGCCGAATATTTCCGCGCGGATCCTGCTGTCGCGGATTTCTCCGCGCAGGCGTTCGGAGACGAGGAAATAGTCGATGCGCCAGCCCGCGTTGTTGGCGCGCGCGTGGTACATGTAGGACCACCAGGAATAGGCGCCCACCGCGTCGGGGTAGAGGGCGCGGAAGCTGTCGACAAAGCCGCTGGCGAGCAGCTCGGTGAGCTTTTGGCGTTCCTCGTCGGTAAAGCCCGCGTTGCCCCGGTTGGGCTTGGGATTCTTCAGGTCGATCTCCTCGTGCGCCACGTTGAGATCGCCGCAGATGACGACCGGTTTTTTCGCGTCGAGCGCCGTCACATAGGCGCGGAAGGCATCCTCCCACTCCATGCGGTAGTCGAGCCGGGTCAGCTCCCGCTGGGCGTTGGGGGTGTAGACGGTGACGAGGTAGAAGTCCTCGAATTCGAGGGTGATGGCGCGGCCCTCGCTGTCCTGCTCGGGGAGCCCGATGCCGTAGACCGCCGAGAGGGGCGGGATCCGGGTGAACACCGCCGTGCCGGAATAGCCCTTGCGCACCGCGCTGTTCCAGTACTGCTCGTAGCCGGGCAGATCGAGGTCGGCCTGGCCGGGCTGCATCTTCGTCTCCTGCAGGCAGAAGACGTCCGCGTTTTCCGCGTTGAAAAAGTCGAGGAAGCCCTTGCCCAGGCAGGCGCGCAGGCCGTTGACGTTCCAGGAGATCAGTTTCATATGGCAAAGTCCTTTCGGGGAATTTCTTTCCCCCAGCATAACAGAATCCGCGGTAAAACGCAATTTACTTTGGCTGGAAAATCTGTTATGATAGTCTACCGAAAGAGGTGTCGCAATGGAGATTTTTGAAGTGCGCGGGGAACGGGAACGCTACCGGGACCTGCTGCTGTTCGCGGACCCCTCGTGGGAGATGGTCATGCGCTATCTGCCGCACGGGTTCATGCTCGCGGCGCGGGAGGGGGACGCCGTCCTCGGCGAGATCGTGACGGTGCCGGCCGCGGGCGGCTGGGAGATCAAAAACCTCGCCGTCGCCGAGCCCTTCCACCGCCGGGGGATCGGCGGCGCGCTGGTGCGCGCGGCGATCGCGCGGCTGCCGGACGGCGCCGCGGTGTGGGTCGGCACGGGCGACTTCCCCTCCTCGGTCGGGTTTTACGAGTCCTGCGGATTTAAACGCAGCCATGTCGTCAAGAATTTCTTTACCGACCACTACCCCGAGCCGATTTATGAAGGGGACTGTCAACTCGTCGACATGCTTTACCTCACGCAGGTGAAGGGGGAACGCGCCGCAGAAGGCTATGAGACGGGGATTGCGGGCTGCCGCATCCGCTTCGCCGGCATCGGCGACCTGCCGCTCATCCTCGACTTTATCAAAAAGCTCGCGGAATACGAGGGGATGCTCGGCGAGGTGGTCGCCACGGAGGACCTGCTGCGCGAATGGATTTTTGAAAAGCAAAAGGCGGAGGTGCTGATCGCGGAAAAGGACGGGGCTCCCGCCGGGTTCGCACTCTTCTTCCACAACTTCTCCACCTTCCTCGGGCGCGCGGGGCTCTACCTGGAGGACCTCTTCGTACTGCCCGCGCTGCGCGGCGCCGGCATCGGGAAGGCCCTGCTCGCGCGGCTGGCGGCGCTCGCCGTCGAACGCGGCTGCGGCAGGGTCGAATGGTGGTGCCTCGACTGGAACAAGCCCTCGATCGGGTTTTACCGTTCGCTCGGCGCGCAGGCGATGGACGACTGGACCGTCTACCGCCTGACGGGGGACGCGATGAAGGCGCTCGCGGAGACGGCGGACGGCTGACGCGGGGCGCGTGCATAACACAGGGAGGCGGAAAACCGTGCGGCAAAGCCGCACGCGCGCGAAAGCGCCGCTTTCGCGCGGGCGCCCCATCGGGGCGCCGTTTTCCGCCCGGGGCGGTCCCGGCGCGGCGGACGGCGGCGCGGGGCGGAGAATCAGTTCCACATGCGGGGAGGCAGAGTGTGATGAAGATCGGACTGGTCCTGGAGGGCGGCGGCATGCGCGGGCTCTATACGAACGGCGTGCTCGACTGCCTGATGGACAACCATTTTGAGGCGGACTACGTGATCGGCGTGTCCGCGGGCGCGTGCAGCGGGGTCAGCTACGTGTCGGGACAGCGCGGGCGCAGCTACCGGGTCAATACCGGCTACGTGGACGACAAGCGGTATGTGGGCTTTGAGAGCCTTGTTAAAACCAAATCGATGTTCGGAATGGATTTCATCTTCGACGAGATCCCGAATCATCTCGACCCCTTCGACTACGAGGCGTTTCTCGCTTCGCCGATGGAATTTGTCACCGGTGTGACCGACGCGGATACCGGCAGGCCGGTCTACTTCACCAAGGAGGCCGTCCGGCCGGGGGACAGCACCCTGCTGCGCGCCTCCTCGTCGATTCCGGTGTTTTCGCCCGTTGTGGAATTCATGGGGGGACGCTACCTCGACGGCGGCACCTCCGACCCGATCCCGGTGCAGAAGGCGCTGGACGACGGCTGCGACCGGGTGGTCGTGGTGCTGACCCGCGACCGCTCCTACGAGAAATCGCCCGAGGGCATCCGCCCCGTCTACCGGCATATCTTCCACGACTCGCCGGGCATGGTGCGCACCCTCGACACCCGCCACGAGGTCTATAACCGGGAGCTCGACAAGGTGCGGCGGCTCGAGCGGGAGGGCAGGGCGATCGTGATCGCGCCCGACCTGCCCGTGACGATCGGGCGGTTTGAGAAGGATATGAAAAAGCTGGAGGACCTCTATAAGACGGGGATGCTCGACGCACAGCTCGCGATGCCCCGCCTGCAAAAGTGGGTTCAGGAAAGGAGCGCGGAAGATGGCAAAGCTGAGTGATCTGCAAAATATCGGGAAGGTGCTGGAGGCGCGGCTTGTCGAAGCGGGGGTGGACACGCCCGAAACGCTGCGGGAGCTGGGCAGCCGCGAGGCGCTCGTCCGCCTGCGCGAAGCTGACCCGGGCGCGTGCGTCCGGGAGCTCTACGCGCTCGAGGGCGCGATCCGCGGCATCAAGGACACCGCCCTGCCCGAAGAGGTGAAGGCGGAGCTGAGGGCCTTTCACAAATCGCTCGGGAGGGCGGGGGAATGAAGTATCTGGTGATCGGCGCGGGCGGCACTGGCGGCTGTATCGGCGGGTACCTGGCCGATGCGGGCCGCGACGTGACGCTGATCGCGCGCGGCAAGCACCTGGAGGCGATCCGAAGGGACGGGCTGGTCCTGCACGGCACCCGGCGCGGGGAGCTGCGGGTGCGGGTCCCCGCCTGCACCGCCGGGGAATTTACCGGGCGCGCGGACGTGATCTTTGTCTGCGTCAAGGGCTACTCGGTGGAGGAGATTCTGCCGCTTGTCGAACGCGCGTCGGATGAGCGGACCGTCGTGATCCCCATCCTGAACGTCCTGGGCACCGGGGAGCGGATGGCCGCCCGGCTGCCCGGCCGCACGGTGACGGACGGCTGCATCTACATTGTGGGCTACATCTCTTCGCCCGGGGAGATCACCCAGTCGGGGGAGGTCTTCCGGATCGTCTACGGCGAGCGGGAGGGGAACGCCCACGCGGTGCGCCTCCAGGAGATCGCCGAGGAGCTGCGCGGCGCGGACATCGACGCGCTGGTGTCGGACGACATCCGCCGCGACGCCTTCCGCAAATTCATGCTCGTCTCCCCGATGGCGGCGGCGGGCGCTTATTTCGACCTGCCGATGGGCGGCCTGCAGGCGCCGGGGGAACCGCGTGAATTCTTCAAATCGCTCGTGGGGGAGCTCGCGGCCATCGCGGACGCCAAGGGCTACCGCTATCCCGTGGATATGCTCGCCGACGGCCTGCGCCGCATCGACGGCATGAGCCCCGACACGACCGCCTCCATGCAGAAGGATCTCAAAAAGGGCGGCGCGAGCGAGCTCGACGGGCTCATCCTCGAGCCGGTGCGCATGGCCCGCGCGCTTGGGCTTCCCGCCCCGAGCTACGAGCGGGCGGCGGACCGCCTGGGGGAACTTTCGAGAAAGTTCCCCCAGGACCCCCTTCAAAGCGTTTGATTCAGGCGACCGCGCCCGCGCCGTCATGGGCGCGCTCCGTGAGGAGGGCGGGGAGGGGTTCGCCGCGTAAGAAAGCGGCTTGCCGTTTTTTTCCGCGCGGAGTATAATGGGGAAAAAACGGAAAGGAAGTCTGTGTTATGATCCCGACGATGGAAGAGGCGCAGGCCCTGCTCGAAAAGTACAACAAGGAGACGTTCCACCTGCGTCACGCGGCGATCGTCAGCGGCGTGATGGGGTATTTCGCCAAGGAGTACGACCCCGACCGCGTGGAGTACTGGAAGGTGGTCGGCCTGCTGCACGACCTCGACTTTGAAGCGTACCCGGAGCAGCACTGCGTCAAATCGCAGGAGCTGATGCGCGAAGAGGGCCTCGACGAGGGGATCATCCGCTCCACGGCGAGCCACGGCTACGGGCTCTGCTGCGACATCAAGCCGGAGCACGTCATGGAGAAGATCCTCTTCGCCACCGACGAGCTCACCGGGCTGATCGGCGCGGCGGCGATCATGCGCCCCTCCAAAAGCGTCGTCGACCTCGAGACCAAATCGGTGAAAAAGAAGTTTAAGGACAAGAAATTCGCGGCGGGCTGCTCACGCGAGGTTATCTCGCAGGGCGCGGAGATGCTCGGCTGGGAGCTCGACGAGCTCATCGAGCGGACGATCCTCGCCATGCGCGGCCTGATGGACACAATGGATATCTGAACCGCCCGGGCGATGGGAGACAGCCTTCGGGCCCGCGGAAACCGCCCTTGAAGATGGCCGGAAACGGGAGACCGTTTTCGGCCATCTTTCCTTGTGCGGCGGGCCGCGGTGTGGTAAAATGGGGACAGGAATCAGGCGGCCCGGCGCGGCCCTCCATCCCCGGTATCCGCCGGCGGGAGGGCGCGGCAGGGCGGAAAACCCAAATCCGCGCAGGCGGGATTTGTCCCGCGCGCCGCGCGGGCGGCGCGCGGGGCGCGCCGGTTTTCCGCCCGGCAAGCGCGGCGGCCGCCTTGGAAAGGTGGGAAAAACAATGGCAAAACGGGTGTTTTTGATCGTGCTGGACAGCGTGGGCATCGGCGAGGAACCGGACGCGGCCGCCTACGGCGACGAGGGCAGCAACACGCTGCGCGCCTGCTGGCAGTCGGGAAAGCTCTCGGTGCCCAATCTGCAAAGACTGGGGCTCTATAACATCGAGGGGGTCGGCTGCGGCGAGGCGGTGGAGCGGCCGCTCGGGGCCTTCGCGCGCATGCGCGAGTCGTCCGCCGGAAAGGACACGACGATCGGCCACTGGGAGATCGCGGGCATCATCTCCCCCAAGCCGATGCCGACCTACCCCGACGGCTTCCCCTCCGAGATCATCCGCGAATACGAACGGCTGACGGGGCGGGGGGTGCTCTGCAACAGGCCCTATTCGGGCACGCAGGTCATCCACGACTTCGGCCGCGAGCATGAGGAGACGGGCGCGCTCATCGTCTACACGAGCGCGGACAGCGTCTTCCAGGTCGCGGCGCATGAGCGCGTCGTGCCGGTCAAGCAGCTCTATGAGTACTGCGAGGCGGCCCGCAAGCTGCTCCAGGGCGAGCACGGGGTGGGCCGCGTCATCGCGCGCCCCTTCGAGGGCAGCTGGCCCGATTACAGGCGCACCTCCAACCGGCACGACTTTTCGCTGACCCCGCCGCGCGACACCATCCTCGACAAGCTGCGGGCGGCCGGCCTCGATACGATCGGCGTCGGCAAGATCTACGACATCTTCGCGGGCAAGGGGATTTCCCAGACCAGCCGCATCCAAAATAACGAGGACGGCATGGAGCAGACGATCGCCTGGGCGAAGAAGGAGTTCCACGGGCTCTGCTTTGTGAACCTCGTCGATTTTGACATGGTCTACGGGCACCGCAACGACGTGCCGGGGTATACGGCGGCGCTCAACCGCTTCGACGAGCAGCTGGGCGAGCTGCTGCCCCTGCTGCGGGAGGACGACGTGCTGATGATCACGGCCGACCACGGCTGCGACCCTTCCACCCCCTCGACCGACCATTCGCGCGAATACGTGCCGCTGCTCCTCTATGGGAAGGAGATCGCGGCGGGACGGGACCTCGGCACCCGCCCGACCTTCGCGGACACGGGCGAGACGGCGGCGGCGCTGCTGGGCGTCGACGCGGGCTGCGACGGCGAATCGCTCTGCCCGCTGGTCCTCGCGAGGAGCTGACCGCGCGGACGCGAAAACGGGATACCACCGGGGGCCGCCGTACGGTTTGGGCCCCGATAACCTGAACGAACAAGGAGGAGCAACATGCGCATTTACGACGTGATCATGAAAAAACGCAACGGCGGGACCCTCTCGGACGAGGAGATCGCCTTTTTCATCGACGGCTACACGGCCGGCCGCATCCCCGATTACCAGGCCTCCGCCCTGCTGATGGCGATCTGGTTCAAAGGCATGGACGAACACGAGACCGCCGTGCTCACCGACTGCATGGCGCGGTCGGGCGACATGGTGGACCTCTCCGCGATCCCCGGGATCAAGGTGGACAAGCACAGCACCGGCGGCGTCGGCGACAAGACGACGCTGATCGTCGCGCCCGTCGTGGCGGCGTGCGGCGCGCCGGTCGCCAAGATGAGCGGGCGCGGGCTGGGGCACACGGGCGGCACAATCGACAAGCTCGAATCGATCCCGGGCTTCTGCACCTCGGTCGAGCGGGAGCGGTTTTTCCAGATCGTGCGGGACGCCGGGCTCTCGGTCATCGGCCAGACGGGCAACATCGCGCCCGCGGACAAGAAGATCTACGCGCTGCGCGACGTGACGGCCACGGTGGACAGCCTGCCGCTCATCGCCTCGTCGATCATGAGCAAAAAGCTCGCGGCGGGCTCCGACGCGATTGTGCTTGACGTCAAGACGGGCAGCGGCGCGTTCATGAAGTCGCTCGACGATTCGATCGGGCTCGCGCAGGCGATGGTGTCGATCGGCGAGCACAACGGCCGCCGCACCATCGCGCTCATCACCGATATGGACCTCCCCCTCGGCCACGCGATCGGAAACTCGCTGGAGGTCATCGAGGCGGTGGACACGCTGCGCGGGCGGGGTCCGGCGGACCTCACCGAGGTCTGCCTCCAGCTCGCCTCCAACATGCTCGTGCTGGCGGGCAAGGGGGAGCTCGCCGCCTGCCGCGCGATGGCGGAGGAGGCGCTCCGAAGCGGCGCGGCCTTCGGGAAGCTGCGGGCGATGGTCGCCGCGCAGGGCGGCGACGTGTCGGTGCTCGACGACACCGATAAATTCGCCAAGGCGCCGGTCGTGCACGAGGTGCTCTCCCCGGCGGACGGCTACATCTCCCACATGCAGACCGAGCTGTGCGGCATCGCGTCGGTGGCGCTCGGCGCGGGCCGCGCCAGCAAGGAGGACGCGATCGACCTGTCGGCGGGCATCCTGCTCCTCAAGAAGACGGGCGACGCGGTGAAAAAGGGCGAGCCCATCGCGCGGCTGCTGACCTCCCGGCAGGAGCTGGTCCCCGAAGGGGAGCGCCTGCTTCTGGAGGCGGTCACCTTCTCCGACGCGCGGCCCGCGCCCGAAAAGCTGGTGCTCGCGCGCGTCACCAAGGACGCGGTGGAAAAATTCTGACCGACGCGGCATAACGGCGCCCGCCTCCCCGGCTGACCGGCTGGGGAGGCGGGTTTTTCATGCGCACGGGAATTTTGGAGGGACGCCGGTCCCTTTTCGGCCTCCCCGGTGGTTATAGAGGGAAAGGAGAGGATTGAAATGAAGAAGGCTCTTGTTTTATGCGTCGCGCTCGCCCTTCTGGCGGGGTGCGCGCGGGAACCGGCCGCGGCTCCGCAGCCGCAGAGCGCGGCGGAGAGCTCCGCCGTTTCCGCCGAACCGTCTGAATCGGCCGAACCGGCCGAACCGGCCGAACCGGCCGCCCCCGACCTATCGGACTACCCGGCCCTGACCGAACGGTATGTGGACCGTCTGCTCGCCTCCGGGGCGGCGGGACGCACCTGGTCGACGCCCTTCAACATCGGCGCGGACGCGCTGGTGGACTACTACGCCCTGCACTGCATGGAGGACCTCGGCGAGCAGGCGCCCGCTGAATTCCCGGCCGGGGAGGTCGAGGAATACATCGGACGGTACTTCGACGTCGACCCCGCCTCGTGTATGCGCATCCACGTCCGCTACGACGAGGCGGCCAACGCCTACCGCTTCGAGGGGCTGGGCGCGACCTGCACCGCGCAGGTGAATAAGGCCTCCCTCGAGGACGGCCTTTTGACGCTCGATTACGACGTCTACAGTCCCCGGGAGGACGGCACCGTCATCTGGAGCGGCACGGTCAAAATCCGGCTCTCCCCCGACGGCGGCTGGAAGTACGAGGAGAACGAGATGCGCTACCCGCTCTATCCCGTCGGTGGGGACGGACAGACGCGGGAGCAGCTCGCGGAAACCTACGTCTACCCGATGATCCCCAGCGGCAGGCTCCTGCAATACGACTGGAGCTCGCCCGGGGAGATGGAGGCCGACCACCTCTTCTTCTATCTCTGCTTCAATAACCTTTTGGGGATGGAGAAGGATTTCGAGGGCTGCTTCGCGCCGGGCGCGACCGCTCCCGCCGCCGAGGTGGAGGCGGCGATCCGGGAGTATTTCGACGTGCCCGTGGAATACCTGCGCACCTCCCAGTTCTACCGCGCCGACGGGGACTGCTACGAGATGATCGGCGGCTTCGGCGGGGGCGGATGGCAGTCCGTCCTGGACTATGCGGAGCAGGACGGCGTGATCGAGCTTGCGGTGGGGGGGGGGGGGGGGG
>NZ_JANFZX010000003.1:0-117705 GCF_024461615.1 Anaerotruncus sp. DFI.9.16 | reverse complement strand
CGTATGTAAAGACCGGGATCGTACTCATCAGCATCAGCACCGCCAAAAGCAGCGCGGCATACCGCTTCCCGCTGTGTTCTTTATTCCTCCACAACGTTTTCATTCTTCCGTCCCTCCATGTCTTCCCGTCTCTTCTATCCGCAAGGATCGCTCCTCAATATCCAATACGCTCTCCAGAAAACACGTGAGTTCCAGCACGCTCCGGAAGCTCTCCTCCCGCTTTCCTTCCAGCCATCTCACGCGCCCCTGCCAGCTGCTGTTCTGCCGTGCGTACACATGCACCGAGAAGGTCGCGCACCTCCCCCAGCCATTCTGCATCACCCGTTCGTTCCACTGCTGCGCCAGCCGGGGCAGGACGTCCTCCTTCATTTGCGCGAACCGCGCCGCCGGGCCCGGTTTCCCGGCCGTGCGCAGCTGAGTGCCCCGCTGGGGGAAGGAGAAATAGTCGAAGACGGCGTCCAGCTTCATGACCAGGTCGTAAAATCCGGTGAAAGGCAGCTTCTCCGCAAAGCCGCCGTTATAAAATTCCCCGCTCGCCGTCCGCAGGGGCACGCCGTCCGCCAGGGCCCCCTCTCCAAAACAGCCGCTGATCGTGGTTTCCGTCACCGCATTCACGCATATCATGGTCACAGGGACGTTCCCCAACTGCTGCCTGGACCTCTTTGCCATATCCGATCCTCCGATTTATTACTGTACTTAACGCTCAAAAATGTTTCAAAAAGTACGCTTTTTGTGACTTTAAAAAGAAATAATATCTAAGAATTTATAAATATTTTTTGTTGTCATCCATATAAAAAAATGCTATACTTTTAACAGCAATTCCCTATTTAAAGAAATATTTCCTCATTTTGTGGAAAAAACAGAAAAACTCTCCATGTTTTATAAGGTGTACCTTTTGAAACCGATCCAATTTTTCCACACATGCCCAGACAAAAAGCGGGCCCGATCTTTGATCGGGCCCGCTTTCGCTTTTTTTGCACTACTTCATTTCAATTTGTTTTGTGACCTGTAATTTTTCGATGTTGCATGCAGTTTTCTGATCCTGCGGCGCGCCCTTCCCAGGCAATGCTAACTGCCGCAGCCTCCGCTGTTTTTCGGCCGGCAGCAGGAGGGATCGCCCACGCAGACAGCGGCTGAGACCGTGTTGTTGGACGGATTCGGATCGGCGGTGATGGAGGAGACGCCGGCCGTGTTGCAGATGGCGCCCTTGGCGCACGCGCTGACGAATCCGGACACAAGAATGCGGATGGACGCGCCCGCGGCGAGAACGCCTGCCGTATGGCATCCGGTCCAGGGTCTCCAGGTCCGGCCGCCGTCCGTCGAAAAGACGGCCTTGCTCAATTCCCCGGGCAGCATATCCGTGATGACGACCCTTTCCGCCGCCGCGGGGCCGGCGTTGGAGACGGTCAGCGTGAAGGTGACGTATTGACGGCGGCACACGGGGTTGGGGAACGCGGTTTTTTGAATGGAGAGATCCGCCCCACCCGACGCGGCCGGCGTATCCACGGTGGCCGTGTTGTTATTGGGATCAGGGTCCGGCGTGGCGCCCGCCGCCACCGCCGTGTTGGAAATCGTCCCGCAGGCCGACGGGGATACGGTCCCACGGATCAGGAAGGTCACGCGCTCCCCGGCGGCGAGCCGTCCAATGAGATACGGGTTCGACCAGACGTTCCAGGTCATACCGCCGTCCGCGGAAAACTCCGCCCCGGACAGTTCGGGCGGCACCTCGTCGTAAAGCGCCACGTCATCCGCGTCGTCCGGTCCCCGGTTGGCGACGGTGACGGTGTAGGTCAGCAGCTGGCCCGGGACGACCGGGCCTGGCTGGGCGCTTTTTGTGACGGCAATGTCCGCCGATGCCGCGGCGGTCACGCCGACCGTATCCGTATCGGTATTGTTGTCCGGGTTGGGATCGGGCGTGATGCTGCTTACGACAGCCGTATTGACGATGCTGCCGCTTGCCAGCAGGGCGATCGTCCCCCGCAGGAGGATCGTGCGGACGCTCCCGGCGGCCAGCGTCCCCAGCGCCAGGGAACCGGTCCAGGGCTGGAAGGTCCCGCCGCCGTCCACAGAATATTCGGGGCCGATCAGGCCAGACGGTACATTGTCCAGCACCACAACGTCCTGGGCGTCGGCCGGTCCCGCGTTGGAGACGGTCAGCGTGTAGGTCAGGACGTCGCCCGGCCGCACCGGGTTGGGAGCGGAAGTCTTGCGGACGGAAAGGTCCGCCGAGGGGATCACCGGCGTGACCACGGTGGAATCGTTGTTGTCCGGGTCGGGATCGGGCGTGGCGCCGGTTACCGCCGCCGTGTTGGTCAGGCTGCCGGACGCGGAGGGGATGACCGTGGCGCGGATGAGCAGCTTGACGACCGCTCCGGCGGCCAGCGTCCCCAGGGAATAGACTCCGCCGAAGGGCGCCCAGGTAACGCCGCCGTCCGCGGAGATTTCGGCGTTCTCCAGCCCCGCAGGGAGCGGGTCGTTCAGGACGGCGCCCTCCGCCGCCGAGGGACCGGCGTTGGAAACTACAAGCGTATAGGTGATCCGTCCCCCGGCCGGCACCCGGTCGGGGCTTGCCAGCTTGATAACGGAAAGGTCGGCGGAGGGCCGGACCGGCGTCGTATCCGTTGAGAGGTTGTTGCCGGGATTGGGATCGGGCGTGGCGCTCTCCGCCACGGCGGTGTTGACGATCTCGCCGGTCGCGGAGGCGCTGAGCGTTCCGCGGAGCAGGATCGTTCGGCTTGCGCCCGCCGCGAGCGTGCCGAGCGCATAGGGACTGGCCCAGGGGAAGAAGGTGACGCCGCCGTCCACGGAAAATTCAGGGTCGTGCAGGACGGCGGGCACCGCGTCGATGAGCGTCACGCCTTGGGCGTCGGAGGGTCCGGCGTTGACGACCGCGATGGTATAGCCGAAGGTCCGGCCGGGCACGGCGGGGCTGCTGTCGGCGGTCTTGAAGACCGCCACGTCGGCGGACACCGTTACGGGAGTCTCAACCGTGTCGGAGTTGTTGCCGGGATCGGGGTCGGGCGTGGCGCTGCTCACCACGGCGGTATTGGCAATGGTCCCGCTGGGAGTGGAGGGGTCCACGGTCCCGCGTATGGTCAACGTGAAGGATTCCCCCGCCGCCAGGGTGCCGATCCCGTAGGGGCTGACCCAGGGAGTGAACACGGTCCCGCCCTGTACGGCGAACTCCGGGTTGAGGATTGCGGCGGGGAGCAAATCCGCCAGTTCCACGTCCAGCGCGGTGCTGGGGCCCGCGTTGGACACCGTGACCGTGTAGGTCAGCAGTCCGCCCGCCTCCACGGGGGTCGGAAGCGCCGTCTTTCGGACGGACAGGTCCGCGGAGGCCCCCACGGGGACGATGGCCGTGGAGGTGTTGTTGTCCGGATCTGGGTCGGGGGTGTCGCTGGAGACGGCGGCGGTGTTGACGATGGTCCCGGAGGCCGAGAGGCTCACGATCCCCCGGAGCAGCACCGTCCGGACCGCGCCGGTCGGCAGCGTCCCCGCGGCGTAGGAGCCGGTCCAGGGGGACCAGGTGGTGCCGCCGTCCGTGGAAAATTCCACGTTGGAGAGGGAAGCAGGGACCGCGTCGGCCAGCAGGGTGTTTACCGCCGGATCGGGACCGCCATTCGCGATGGTGACGCTGAAGAGCAGGTATTGGCCGGGAACCGCCGGACTGGGGCTGCCCGTCTTGACAACCGACAGGTCTGCCGAGGTGTCGATGGGAGTGATCTCGGTGGCCCGATTGTTGTCGGGGTCGGGATCGGGGGTGGGGCTGGCGGCCTCGGCGGTGTTGGTAATGGTCCCGGACGCTCCGGCGCTCACGGTGCCGCGGAGCAGCACGACGCGGGAGCCGCCGGCGGGCAGAGTGCCCAGAACGGCCGAGCCGGTCCAGGGCTGGAAGGTGGCGCCGCTGTCCAGCGAATATTCCACCCCGGTGAGCTCCGGAGGCGGCGCGTCAGTCAGCGTCACGTTCCGCGCGTCGCCGGGGCCCGCGTTGGATACCGTCACCGTATAGGTCAGCACGCCGCCGACGGGCACGGGCGACGGACTGCCGGATTTGGTCACGGCCAGGTCGGCGCTTTCCGCCACCGGGGTCTCATCAGTTGAGGTGTTGTTGCCGGGATCGGGATCGGGGGTCGCGCTGCCCACCACGGCGGTATTGACGATGGTCCCCGCCGCCGAGGGGCTCACCCGCCCGCGGATCAGCACCTGGCGCACGGTGTTCGGCGCGAGGTCTCCCAAAGCAAGGGACCCGGTCCAGGGCTGGAAGGAGACGCCGTTGTCGACGGAATACTCCACATCGGTCAGCGCGGCGGGTATGGTGTCCGTCAGCAGCACGCCGATCGCGGCGGAGGGGCCCGCGTTGGAGACGGTCACCATGTAGGTGAGCGGCTCTCCGGGCACGGCGGGCTTGGGGCTTCCCAGCTTTACCACCGAGAGGTCGGCCAGCTCGTTGACGGGCGTCACGACCGTATCGGAGTTGTTGGAAAGATCGGGATCGGGCGTGGACGAGAGCACCGTGGCGGTGTTTTCGATCCGCCCGTTTGCCGAAAAGTCCACCGTGCCGCGGATAAGGATGGTCCGGCTCTCCCCGCTGATAAGTCGGTCCAGCGGATAGGGGCCCGCCCACGGGCTCCAGGTCGCGCCGCCGTCGGTCGAAAGCTCCGCGTCGGCCAGGGTGGAGGAGACATTATCCGCAAGCTGCACGTTTTCGGCGGGCGAAGGCCCCGCGTTGGATATTGTAACGGTATAGGTCAGCAGGCTTCCCGGGTCCACAGGGCTGGGGCTGGACGTTTTCACCACCGAGAGGTCCGCCGATTCGCCGACTTCCACCGGCACATAGTTGGAGACCACGTTGAATTCCCCCGGGATACCGCCCTCCACCGGCGTATACTCATAGCGGACGGACGCGCTGTTCAGCGTGGGATTGGGGGTGGGGACCTCCGTTACCGCGGCCGAGAACGCGACGGTGACGGTCCCGCCGCCCGGGACGTCCGGCAGTGCGAAACCGATGTCCGGGTCGGCCGCCGTGTCCGGCGCGCCGTTTACCGTGACGCTTCCGGGAACGAAGACGAGCCCGTTCGGCACGGAATCCCGGAAGAACACGCCTGTCAGGGGGCTTTCGCAGGTGTTGGTCAGCGTCACCGTGTAACGGACCGTCTCCCCCACGTTGGCGGCGGGCCTGTCGACGGTTTTCACCGGGATGAACAGGGGCTCCTGGATCTCCTGGAAGGAGACGTCGTCGATGGCGTAATCGTTGCCGATCACCTCCGGGCCCTCGCTTAAAAATTCCACGGTCAGGCTGGTATTGTCCTGCGAATTGATCACGCTGCCGATCTGCCTCCATTCCGGCGCGTTGACGTTGACGGGGATCAGAATGCCCAGGGTCGCGCTGTACAAAACGCCGCCGTTTTGGCCCAGTACGCGCACGCCGAGTTCCGGGTTGGGGTAGCCCGTCACCCGGAAGAGGTTCAGGATCCATGAGGTGAACAAATAATTCGTGTTGGGCTGTACCGGAATCACGGCATGGAAGAAGACCGCTCCGGGGTTAAAGCCGTTGACGATCATCATCCGGCCGGTCTCATTGCCCGTGGTGTGGTCCGCGATCCGCCACCACGCGCCGATCACCTCGCTCAGGGCGTCGTTCATGATGTTCTGCACCGTGTATTCTCCCCCGGCGGGCGCGTAGACGTCGGGGTTGGGCAGGACATAAGTGAAGTCCGGCGTGACGCCGGGATAGGGTTCCACGGGCGCGCCGGTATTGGCCGGCGTCCCCTGCGGGAAGGCGCCGAAAGTCCCGTCGTCCGCGACCCGGATCAGATTTTCGCCCGAAATGACGGCGCAGGAATCCAAGATCGTCTGGATGGGCGTATAGATGACGGGGCCGTTGAGAAAGTTCTGGTTGGCCAAGTCCGTGCCGGCGACTGTGACCAGCAGCGTGTCAGGCGTGACAGAATCCAGATTTGTGGAGCCGGGCGGCGGATTGACCGCCGCGCCGATGGGCGGGTTGACGCCCTCGGGGACGCTCCCCGCCACGGCGGCGGAGAAATCCCCCGGTGTCGGCGTCCCGCCGGGCGCGCCGTAGGATTCCACGATCCGGTAGCTGCCGCTGGGCACATTGAGAAAGGTATAGTTGCCGGCGGCGTCCGTCAAAACGGTCAGCCGCGCAGACGTATCAATATTTTGAAGCACCACTGGGATCCCGGCCAGCCCGGAATCGCCGCTGGAGATCGTGGCGCTTCGATCCCTGTCGAAGACGACACGACCCGATATCGTTGCCATAGTGATTGCACCTCTCGATCTAAAATAAACGCCGCCAAGTTCCTTGGCGGCGGAAAATGGTTTCGGACAGCAGCCGGTCCGGCTGCCGGGGTGTGGGCGCAACCGCCCGTTCCGCCCCTTGTACAATATATGCCTTTCTTAGCCGGCGGGTACCGTTTAAAAGCCCAAACTTCCGCGGCCGATACTTCGGACAACCGGGAAAAACAATACGGGCCGGAACCCCCAAAATGGTTCCGGCCCGTATAATCGGGAATCCCGCTCTGAAAGCAGCCGCAAGCCGTTCCTGCGGCCTTCCCGGCCCCAGTCCGCCCATCCGGGCATCCCGGCGCTTTCCGATGCCGCAGGCATCCGCGCCTATTTCAACGGGAAGAAAAAATCGGTCAACTCGTCCAGCGGCCTGTTTTTGCCGCTCTCCTGGATGCGGGACCATGCCAGCGGGACATTGTCTGTCACGACGCCGTCCGCATCGTTGTAGAGGATGGAGTCGATGGAACTCTCCGTGTTTGCCGTCCACGCATAGACCTTCTTCCCCTGGAAGTGGGCCTGATACACCATTCCGACGGACAGGGAACCGGTTTCCACGCTGTAGGCGTCGATATCCTTGAGGTCGTATCGGTCGGTGAGCAGGAGCATGGAGATGTAGACCGTCTCCATCTCAGGGTCCAGGGCCTTGACGCGCTCCAGAAGATCCATCTCCATGGAGGCAACGACACATTGCCGTTCCATGCCGTTGCGCTTGATGAGGTCCAGGGTCTGTTCCACCAGGTCCGTCTCATGCCCGGTGGATTTGAGTTCAATCATCAGCCGGATGCGCCCCTTGGCCGCCCGGAGCATTCGATCCAGAGTGGGGACCGGCTCCCCGGCAAAAGCATCGGCAAAAGACGAGCCGGCGTCCATCCGTTCCACATCCCCATAGGAGGCCTCCCAAACCGGCAGGTCCACCCCCGCGGTCCGCTGAAAGCCGGTGTCGTGAATGACGATGAGGGTGCCGTCCCCGAGCTGCTGGACGTCGATCTCAGCCATATGCGCCCCATCCTCCACGGCCCGGTCAAGTGCCGCCACCGTGTTTTCCGGTGCAAGGCCGGCCCCCGCCCGATGGGCCACAACCTCCGTTTTCGGCTCCGGCGAGTAGGCCCGCCAACCGCCCGCCTCCGTTTCGCTGAAGAAGGTCACCAGCACCAGGGTGCCGGCAACGATCGCCAGCCGCAAGGCGACGCTCGGCCATGCGCGCTTCCTTTTTACCCGTCCGGGGCGTTCCTCTCCCCTCCGCTCGTGGTAGAGGCTCACCATCACCGCACAGAGAAAAGCCGATAGGAACGCCCCCGAAAAAGCCGTCCAGAACTGCTCGGCGGAAGTTATGAAAAATTGGAACTGGCCGCGCGCCTCCTCCGGGGGCGTGAAGCACTTTACCCTGAGCGCCGTGAAAACCACCACCGCGAGTATCAGGACGGCCGCCGTCAGCGTCAGGAGCAGAAGACAGGCGGCGATTTTCCTGGCGGTGCGCCGTTTTTCCCTGCGCAGCAGCCGGAAGCTCGCCCTCCAGGAGCCCAAAAAGGTTTCTCCCCCGAAGAGCAGGGACGGAAAGCCGTAGAGATAGGTGAGCAGAAGGAGGTTGGACAGGAGCACAACGACGGAAAACAGCAGGGAAAGCGCAGGGTTGCCTGCAAAAAACTCCAGGATAAATTCAGGCACCTTCACGTTTTTCAGGTAGCCGCTGGTGAGGGCAAAGACGGAAAGCGCCATGGGCGGAAAGAGCAGGAGCACCGCCAGCCGTTTGGGCGACAGCAGGCTCCGCATCCGAAGCGCCGTCTCCTTTATGAGATTCCATACGGTCAGGCTCTCCCTCCGCCAGCCCCTCTCACAATAGACGAAGAGGCCGACGATCTCGATGCAGACGAACAGCGCCGCCAGCAGGACGATGAACAGAAGCAGCAGGAGGGCGGTGGGATGATGCAGGATGGACGCAAGGTTTTTCTGTCCCAGATAAGGCTCTCCCACCAGTCCCGGCAGCAGGCTCAGCAGATAGCGGAGCCAGGGGAACAGGACCTCAAAGCCCATGACGCGATAGAACACCTCAAAGCACAGCAACGTGCTCCAGTTGCGCAGGACGACGCCCCAGATGCTCCAGGGTATCCGGTCCATCCGTTGGTATTTCCCCATTTTGTCGCCTTCTTTTCCATTCGTTCGAGTATGGTCTATCCTATTATGTCACCGGCGCGGATCGCCTGATTCTCCGGAAGTGGACTTTTTATCTATTTTAGCATATGGGGAGACAAGATACCAATCCAAACGAAAAAAACCGACGAGGGCCGCATGGACAAACGCCCATACGGCCCTTTCGCAGCTTTATTGTTTTTTCATCAACGCCTTTTCCGGCGTGAGAGGAGGATTCCGCATCCGGATACGGCCAGTGCCAGCAGCGCCAGCCCGGACATGGAACGGTCCCCCGTCAACGGGATCGGTTTTTCCTCGATCAGGACCGTCTCGAGCGGCTTCGGGTCCTCCAACGACTTGAGCAGGCGTTTGGGCGGCTTCGGGTCGGAACCGCCCCCGCCGCCGTTTCCGCCGGCGGGCTTGTCGGGTCTTTCAGGCGTCGGCGCGTCGTGGGCAAACATCGCGATGCAGGTGACCCGCCGGACGTGGCCTACCACATACTCAGAACTCGACTGGGCCGTAGGGACAAATGACTCCGGGTCCACATTGGAGTAAAAATGGATCTGCTCGTCAGCGAAATGTGATTCAGGCAGGTCGACCATGAGAGCGGCGCTCCTGCCTCCACCCGTATTGTAGTAATCCACAACAATTTGTACGTTCCACCCAACAAAATGGTAGCCCTCGTCCGGCACCGGCTCCGGGATACCGACACTCGATGTTCGAGCAAGAGAATATTTCTCGCCCGCGGTTCCGGTGATCTCGTGCATGGGCGGCCCGCCCCCATCCGGCCGCAGACTTCCATATTCGCTCGAACGGAAGCTGACTGGAAATACCATTGACGGAATCGTCATGATGATTTCAAGATTCCGGTCAACCAAAAATTTGTCCTGGAGTTTTTTCCCGTCCAACTGGAAGGAAATGTATTCTCCATATAGCTCAAAGACAGGAAGGTCATGTACAAACACATAGGTATCGCACGGCACGGCCCATTTTTCAACACAGGGAAGTCCGTCAGGGCCAAGGTGCGTACTCCCGTCAGGATCCTGATAGGTAACTGTAACGGTGTAAAAATCACTCTTGGGTGCCCACTGGGCAGAAAAGACGCATTCCACCGCGTCGCTATCAATCCAAAACCTCTTTGGAACATATCCGGTCAGGCCGTCCCACTCAATCCCTTTTCCCGGACTCGTATTTACCCGCCATCCGGTAAAATAATAGTCCTCGCAGGTGGGGATCGAAATGCGGGGCAAATAAAGTTCCGAACCTTTTTCCACAGAAAAATATTGCGGAAGTTCTTCCTGCAACGTCTGTCCATCCGGAAGATTCATATCAAATGTGACCCGGCAGGCGTCCGTTTTCGGCAGCCATTTCGCGCACAGGATCAGGACCGGCGACTCATCCGACGGCTGTTCATCCTCTTCATAGAGCCAATCGGTGGGAACCCGCTCACCGGGAGATAATCCCGACCAACCGTCAAAGTAAAAATTCTCCCTCACAAAGCCTTCTTTGGGAGCCAGCACCTGCAAGTAAGAGGGATAGGCCGGATCCGCGCAGGATTCATAACCATATTGCCCACTGTCCACGGGAAGTAGGGACTCAAGCCGTTCACGTTCCTCAGGAGAGACGCCCTCTTCCGGAAGCCCGGCGTCATACCGGACCTCCATCGGGCGGCACCACCGTGCGTAGAGTACGGTATCCTCCGTTATGGGTATTGTATCAGTATTATGTATTAAATCATTTTTTCTATAAATAATTTCTCCATTCGGTTCCGTCGTCCAGCCGTCCTGGAAATAGCCCTCCCCGCGCAGCACATTGTCCGCCACCGGGGCAGTGATCCCCTGAAGATATTTTTTCGGCGCGGGCAGTTCCCCGGTGTATTCCGCCGCGTTCGCATCATAGGTCAGCGTATATGTCCTGCCCCAGATCGCATAAAGCGTAACGTCGCCGGCGACCCGCAGCGTCCCGCCCGGCAGGTAATCCAGCCCCTGCCCATCCGGCTGCGTGTTCCAGAGCAGGAACTCGCGGCCGGGGCCCTGCACGAGCCCGTCAGGCGAAAGCACCACCGCGCCCTCGCCATACCGGTAGACGGTGGGATCGGCGGGCGCCGTCCCGCCGAGGCCGTTGGCGTCGTAGGTCACACGGCAGGAATCGGGCTCGACAAGCGCGGCGTACTGGGCGTAGAGCGTCAAATCCTCGGACAGCCGGGGGCCTCTCCCACCCGGGAAGTAGCCTTTCCCGCTCCCATCCGCCGCCGTGTTCCAGGAGGTCAGGACGCCGCCGTCTTTTTTGAGGTCCGCGGGGAAGGGCAACGTTACATCTTCGTCGATGGAATGGAAGGCAGGATCCATCGGGACACTCCCCTCCGTGTTGCCGTTTCCATCGTAAAGGATATGGCCGCCGGTTGCCCAGCGGGCGGTGAGTCCAATCCCCTGCACGCTCGGATTTTCTCTGTATTGGTCGAGGTCCCTCTGCGTAAACCATTCGGGGATTTCTTCATCCGGATTTGTTTCGGGAGTAAAATAGACTTCCGCGGACCAGCCCAGGAATCCCTCCCGGTCAAAGCCCAGTTCCTCCGGAGTCCGCAGAGCCGTTTCCGACGAGAGGTCGAACGTCTGATAATCGACATTGGGTCCCCAGTAAGGAGCATCGAAAAAATAGGTTATGAACCGGCCGTCCTCCGCTTTTGTCCACTGCGCATATAAATCCGCGGGGATTTCCCCCCACGATCCCAAAATCTGGCCGCCGTCCCGCTCCGTCGTCCAAAAAAGGAAACGGTCGGCCTGTTCCTCGGTTATCTCAAAGCCGGATATCTCATCCGGCCACGGAACATAAGGTTCATCCCAAACAACGGTGCAATCGTCATTCTTCGAGAGGTTCCGATGGAGGGTAACCGATTCCGGCGAAACAATGGGCGTCCACTGCGCATAGAGGGTGGTCGTCTCCTCCCAGAGGACGATGTCCTCATCCAGATAAATTTTCCCATTTCCCTCTTTGTCGCGGCACCATCCGGTAAACTGATAACCGTCACGGACACACCAAACCATATCTCCCCAGGCAAGAACGGCATCTGTATAATCCCGCTCAACCAGCGTTGATCCTTGCGCACCCTCGGACAGCACATCGAGCGGCCCGTGACCCTCCTGTCCGCCATTCAGGTCAAATACGACGTGGTATACCTCCGGTTCTGGTTCCGGTTCCACATTCCACTGGGCGTAGAGATGCAGCTCGACCGGCATGAAATTCCCATATTCTTTCAAATAAATTCTATCTTCGTCATCATAGTACCTGCCGCTACCGTCCGGTTTGGTGTTCCAGCCGACAAAGGCGTGGATCGGCAGAGCTTCTCCATAAAATACATTGGATACATGGAAAACAAATATTATTTCTCCAGCTTCCCAGATGTCCTGTCTTTCCACTTCATGCTCCGGCCAGTTGGAGTGATAATAAAGCGTGATGATCTGCTCATCCGGGCTATACATCACGGCCAGATCGTTTTCCACCGCCGGTTTTCCGGTACAATCCGCCGGGTTCTCCCGGCAGACGGGGCAGTCCCCGTTCGGCGCGTCCTCCGAGCAGGCGATCGCGCAGGTACAGACGAATTTATCCGCGTCATCGCCGTCCCTATCCGTGGGTACGCCCATGCAGTCCGCCGGGTCCTCCCGGCAGACGGGGCAGTTCCCGTTCGGCGCGTCCTCCGAGCAGGCGACCGCGCAGGTACAGACGGGTTTATCCGCGTCATCTCCGTCCCCCTCCGAGGGTGTGCCCATGCAATCCGCCGGGTCCTCCCGGCAGACGGGGCAGTCTCCGTTCGGCGCGTCCTCCGAGCAGGCGACCGCGCAGGTACAGACGGGTTTATCCGCGTCATCTCCGTCCCCCTCCGAGGGTGTGCCCATGCAATCCGCCGGGTCCTCCCGGCAGACGGGGCAGTCTCCGTTCGGCGCGTCCTCCGAGCAGGCGACCGCACAGATGCAGACCGGCTCGTCCTTCTTCTCTTCGGGAAGCTCTTCCGCCATCGCCGGCAGCCCGGCGCATAAGAGCATCAGCGCTGCCAGAAAGCCCGATAACAGTCGTTTCATATTCATTCCAACATCTCCTCTCTCCATGCGGCGACTGGGCGGACCCTCCGCCCACACCCAACCAACATACTCAATATAAAATTATGCCTAAGCGGTCACGTCGTGGTCATGAATCTGATGAAATCCTTGCATGTGAAAGAAGAGTATAGAAACTTTGCAGAAAATCCATCACAAGAGCAGGCCTGCCGATGATTCCTTCGGGCCTGCTCCCGTTACTGATCCGGTACAAGTGTCGTAAAAGTGTCGTAGATACGCAAAACCGATGGGTTTGTCATTTCAACGCAGGACATGAAGAAAGCCCGCAAATGAGCAAAATGCTCATTTGCGGGCTTTTTCTTCTGGTCCGAATAGCGGGACTTGAACCCACGGCCTCTACCACCCCAAGGTAGCGCGCTACCAAACTGCGCCATATCCGGACGGCTATATTATATTAGCATAATCGGCAGGTAAAATCAAGAGGGTTTTTCACATTTTTCGCCTCTTATCCTTCCAGTCGGAAATCCAGCAGGTTCAAGCCCGTCTCCTCGTCGAAGACGCGGCCGACGCGGCCGGCAAGCGTGCGCAGGAAAAGTTCGGCGGTCGCGCTGACGCGCGCCTCGCTCAGATGCCCGCCGATCACCGACCCGTCCGCGCGGCCAAAGGAGGCGTGGATATGCAGGTAGGGCTCCCCCTCCCGTTCCGTGACGCTGCCCTCCAAGCCGGTCATCTCAAGCGGCTCGTCAAAGACATTCGGGCAGAAGCGCTTCTCTGCCAGATCGTAGACGCCGACCACAACATGGTCCATCGCGCCCAGCCCGGAGAGGGTTCCGAGCCGGACCCGCTCCGTGACGCACAGCTCCTTCAACGACGCGGCCAGCTCCTCCCCGCGTTCGAGGCGGATGGCATAGGTGTCACCGAATTTGTGAAAAAACATGGCCCTTCCCTCTTTTCAAATTTAAAAGATGTGATATAATAGTAATAGTTCCGATATTTACTTTCTGATCTTCATTTCAAACACGCAGAGTTCCATCGGGAAATCTGGGCCGGCCTCCCATGTCCGCCTCTCCAGGAGGTGCAGCCCCAGCCGCTCGCAGTAGTCCAAAGCGCGGCTGTTTTTCCGGTCCACCACCGCATATACGCGGGCAAGCCCGCGCGCGGCGCACTCCCTCTCGATGAGTTCCAGCATCCCGGTCACCGTGCGGTTCCCGTGATATTCCCCGCGGATATAGGCATGGTACACCCAGAGGGCGTCCTCCTTTTCCCGGAGGCCGGCATACCCGACCTCCGCCCCATCATAGCAGATGAGCCGGTACTCCATATGCCCTCCGTCGATCTGGCGGCGGACCGCCCCGGGAGACTGCCAGGTCCTGAGCAGATAGTCCAGTTCCATCGACCCATAGGCCCCCAGATAGCGATCCGTCCAGATTTCCCGGGCAAGTTCGCACACCGTTTCGATCTGCCCCGCCTGCTCTACCGGGATCCATTCCAGCATCTCCATTCGGTTCCGCCTCCTTCGGCCGGACTGCTTGCAAACCCATTCCCCTTTCCATTGGTATTATACCATAAAACCCCACCCGCGTGAAGATTTTTTTCCGGCTGTTCCTATGAGGTTTCAATAAAAACAATATTCACGCGTGGGCTGGACATCCTAAATTCCGAGGCGTCCGGTCCTTTTCCCAAGGGAGCGGAAGCATATGGCGTCCCTGCCGTGACCGGACTTGCCGTTCACGAATTTTTCGCTCTTTTTTCATGAAGCGCGGCATAGGATATGCTATAATATATATCAGCCGATGGCCGGGGGCCGCCCGGCGCCGCGGCCGCATAATCCTGTTGACAGTGGCGGGCAGCCCCGCCATTTTCAGCCGCGCCGAAACGGCGCGGCAACAACGCAGACATCAAAGGAGGAAACATCCATGAGCCAGGAACAGAAATTTTTCATCTGCAAACACTGCGGGAACCTTGTCGGCATGATCCACAACGCGGGCGTCAAGATCATCTGCTGCGGCGAGCCGATGACCGAGCTCGTCCCCAACACCACCGACGCGGCGGGAGAAAAGCACCTGCCTGTGGTCGAGGTGTCCGGCAAGCAGGTCACCGTCTCGGTCGGGAGCGTTCCGCATCCGATGACCGAGGAGCATCACATCGCGTGGGTCTATCTCCAGACCGCCAAGGGCGGCCAGCGCAAGAGCCTGCCTGTCGGCGGCGAGCCGAAGGTCACCTTCCTGCTCGAGGACGACGAGCCCGTCGCGGCATTCGCTTACTGCAACCTGCACGGCCTTTGGAAGACCGTGGTCTGATCGGTCGGAGCCGGGAGGGCGGCCGTATGGCCGCCCTTTTTGCACAGGAAGATTCTGGTTTGTGGGAACCGCGTGATTGTGCTATCGTTAGATTGAAAACCATATGATGAAACCGGGGGGAATCCTGATGAAATACAATCCTGAAATGGAACGGGTCCACACCGCTCCGATCACCGAGGAACTGGCCGCGCGGCCGGAGGTGTTCGTCAGCCGGGAGGAGGGCGTGTATTTCCAGAAGATTTCCGCCGTCTGCGACCGGGTCACCGAACGGCACATCCATATCCTGCTGATCACCGGGCCGTCCGCCTCGGGCAAGACCACGACCGCCAAAAAGATCGCGCACGAGCTGCGCGAGCGCGGCAAGGTGGTCAACCGCATCTCGCTGGACAATTTCTATAAATCGAGCGACCAGCTGCCCCGCTGGGAGGACGGCTACCAGAACTATGAGAGCGTCGAGGGACTCGATCTTGACTGCTTCCGCGAAACGGTGCAGCGTCTGCTGCAGACGGGGCGCGCGCAGTTCCCCATCTTCGATTTCACGGCGGGACGCCGTTCGGAGAAGACCTTTGAAATCTCCTACGACGAGCACACCTACCTCATCATCGAGGGCATCCACGCCCTCAACCCGCTGCTCACCGACACGCTCGCCCCGCACCGCACCGTCAAGCTCTACATCAGCGTGCACAGCGACTTCGTGGACGACGGCGGGCGCATCCTGCTGGGCGCGCGCGACCTGCGCCTCACCCGGCGGCTGCTGCGCGATTTCTACTACCGGGGCACCGGCGCGGAGGAGACACTGCGGATGTGGGACTATGTTCTGCGCGGCGAGGACCTCTATATCCGGCCCTTCCGCGAATTCGCGGACGCGCACATCAATTCCACCCACGATTACGAGCCCTTCCTCTACCACGACACCCTCGCCGAAATGCTGCGGCAGACCGATCCGGACTCCCCCTACCGCGAGACGATCGGCCGGCTGACCGACTCCGCCCGGCACTTCTTCGGCATCGACCAGGCGCTGGTGCCCGCGACCTCCCTCATCCAGGAGTTCATCAAGCGGGACTGACCGGCCATTTGAAACGTTTCGGGAACCGCCCGGCTTATGCCGGGCGGTTCCTTTTGATTCCTCCCGGGTGATTGAAAAAGCCGCACGGATATGCTATGCTTAGTTTCGACAAATTTCGACATCCGGGAGGGCATCTCATGTTTGGGCTGATGGGCCTGTTCGGCGCCGCCTGCATCTTGTGGGGCGCCGGAATCTACCTGCGGCTTTTCCTGCGGCGGCCGCGCTACGACGACCCGCTCGCCTACGCGCAGGCGCTTTCCCTTTCCCGCGCGCTCGACCGGCGGCTCGAGGCCACTTCCCTGCGGCAGGTCGTCTGGCTCAAATTCTACGCCAACATGCTGCTTCCCTTCCTGGGGATCGCGGGCGGGCTCCTGCTCGGATACGTGATCCTTTCGGGCGCGCCTCCCCTCCCTGGCGCCGTCGTCTGGATGGCGGCGGGCGGCTGCGCGCTGGCCGACCTGCTCTTCCTGCGCTTTTACGACCGCCTCTCCTTCTGCGTCAACACGGCGGCCTGCCTCACGCTGGCTGCCGCCTGCTTCTTTGCGCCGCCCGGCGGGCTCTTCCCCCGGCCGCCCCTTTGGGCCGCCGTCGCCGTGTCCGTGCTGTGCGCCTGCAACCTCGCCTATTTCTGGCGGCGGCGCGCCCTCTTCTCCCCCGCCGCCGGGGAGCTTTCCGCCGATGGGGACAACATGTTCCCCGCGGAGGAACCGGAGGAGCTTCCCCTTCCGGAGACCACCGCGTTTCCCCGCGGGATACCGGGCGCCGCCCCGACCGGGCCGCCCGTCCGCGAGAGGCCCGTCCCGGCCGCATGGACGGAGAAAGAGCCCGCCCCCGCCGCGCGGACAGTTCCGGAGGGACCGGCCCCGGCCGTATTTGCCGCGGAGGAGGGGCCCGCGCCCTCCGCCACCCCCGCCGCCCGGCTCGACTGGCTGCTCGACCGCGCCGCGCCGCCGATTTCCGGCGCGGCTCCCCGGCGGGACGAGCCGCCGCACGTCCGGAGGCTCCCCCCGTATCCTCCGAACGAATGGGCGCCGCCCGCCCCCGTGCGCGCGGCGTCCTCCCCGTGGGGTGCATGGGAAGCGCCCGCCTTCGCGGAGACCGCCTCCCCTTCGATATGGAGACCTTCCGGAAGCGGGGAAGCCGCCTTTCCCGTCGGCATGCCGCCGGCCGGCGCACGCCCGCAGTTTACCCGCCGCGCCTTCGTCACCGGAAGCTTCCTGCACGGGCGGCAGGCGCGCCTCGCCGTCTGCGTTCCCGGGCAGGCGGTAATCATCCGCCACCTGCCCGACGCGCGCTTCAGCGACTATATGCAGGTCAGCGCCGTCGTGGAGGACGGGCCGCCCATCGACGTGGGGAACCTCGGGCCGGGACCCTCCGCGATCCTCTGTCCCGAGCTGCCGACCGGCGCGGCCTGTTACGGGAAGATCCTGCGCGTCTTCCCGGACGGCTACGGGATGCTCAAATGCGAGATCGCATACTAATGGAAGCAGGGCGTCCGCCGGTTGGCGGACGCCCTGCTTTTTGCGCGCGGCGCTCTTTAAAACTGTTCGATGCGGCGCTGGAGCCTCAGCTCGGTGCGGCGCGCGCCCGCCTCCCACTCGGCGCGCTCCTCGTCCGTCTCGGGGACCAGGCGGGGCACCGGGGTGGGGCGCTCGTGCGAATCGAGCGCGACGAGGGTGAAATAGGCGCGGTTCACAAGCTCCTTGCTCCCGTCCAGCCGCTCGACGAACGCCTCCACCCGCACCTCCATCGACGTGACCCCCACGTGGGTGAGCTGCCCGATCAGCAGGACGGTGTCGTTGGCGTAGGCGGCCTTTTTGAACTGGAGGTTGTCAATCGAGACGGTCGTGACGTCCCGGTGGGCGTGCCTGCGCGCCGTCACCGCCGCCACCACGTCCATCCACGCCACCAGCTTGCCGCCGAAGAGACGGCCGTTGCCGTTGGTATAGCCCGGCATGACGATCTGTATCTGCTCGGTGCGGGATTCCGCGACCCGGTGCTCAAGGTTTTCCATAAACTGACGCCTCCGTTCATTTCGTATCCCCATCTTATCAGGTTCCGCGCGTCCCCGCAAGCGGACGCCCCGCCGGGGAGACCCCGGCGGGGCGTTATATGGCCGGGAAAAAACCGCCGGCGCTTTATAAAGACAGCTCGCCCACGCGTTTATGTAGGCGTGAACTGGCTGCCCGTGTCGCCCAATCCGAAGCTGATCGAAAGGGCATGGTTGATCTGTCCCATCGAGCCGTCGTCGAGACGGCCCATCTTCTCCTTGAGGCGTTTCTTGTCGATGGTGCGAATCTGCTCGAGCAGCACCACCGAGTCCTTCGACAGGCCGCACCCGTCCGAATGGATTTCGATGTGGGTGGGCAGCTTGGATTTTTCCTTCTGGCTGGTGATCGCGGCGGCGATCACCGTGGGGCTGTAGCGGTTTCCGACGTCGTTTTGAACGATCAGCACCGGCCGCACACCGCCCTGTTCCGAGCCTACTACCGGACTGAGATCGGCGTAGTAGATCTCTCCCCTTTTTACGGTCACGTCCATCACTCTCCGTGGTTATGGGCGGGCGAGCACGCCGCCCGTATTCGCATTTTTAACGCGTTATCCTGCACCGATATTTTGAACCTCCAGGGCATGGTTTAAACAGCGCGGGGGAAAAATGTTCCCGCGCCTTTACCATTCTATTTCCGGGCGCGTCTTTTTGACAGCAAAAACGGCCCGCACCTTATGGTGCGGGCCGTTTGAAACCCCCGGGTTCATTCAAGAATCTTGAAATTCAGGATCTCCACCTCGAAGTCGTTCTGCGGAATCGACAGTTTCAGGATATTTCCGTTTTCCCCGTCGACCACGAGCGAGAAGTCCCCCTCCTCGATTTTCCCGGTCACGACGAGCTTTCCGTCCTGCTCCTCGAACCGGACCCCCTGGTCGTTGAGCGCGGCGTTGAGGGCCGACAGGATCATCTTGGAGGCGGCCTTGCCCGGCACGCTGTCGGGCGTGAAGTCGAAGCTGAGGTCCCCGTACTGGACGGTCACCTTGTCGGTAAAGAAGGTCATCTTGATGTCCCGGATGCTCTCGGGCGACTGGAAGGTCACGACCGCGCAGTTCATCGGCTTTTTGTAGATCGTCATCTCCGTCTCCAGCCCGCCGTAGCGGACCTTTGCCGTGGTCTGGAACGACTGGCTGAGGTTCTGGCGCATCTGCTCCGCCGCCGATTCCTCCCGCGCCTTCGCGCCGCAGCCCGCCGCGCCCAGCAGCAGCGCCGCCGCCAGCAGGATGCCGAACACCCGTTTCATCATCGGGACTCCTCCTTTATTTACCGGTCGTTATCCGCGAATACGCGCGGAAGCGCGTCGATCACATCGCGGGCGAGCATCGCATATTGGGAAAACTCCCCGGCGGCGTAGTCGCCCGCCATGCCGTGCAGCCAGACGCCGCAGGCGGCGGCCTCCTCCGGGCTCCTGCCCTGCGCGGCGAGCGCGCCCACGAGCCCCGCGAGCACGTCGCCGCTGCCCGCCTTGGCGAGCCCGGCGTTTCCCGTCGTGTTGATCCACACCCGCTCCCCGGGCGCGGCGGTCAGCGTGTGGGCACCCTTGAGCACCACCGTGACCCCGTACTCCCGCGCGAACGCTTTCCCGGCAGTCAGCGGGTCGGGCCTCAGCTGCTCAAGGGGCAGCGTCGTCAGGCGGGAGAGCTCCATCAGGTGGGGTGTGAGAATGACCTCCGCCTTTTTGTCCTTCAGTATATCTATATTCCGCGCGAGCGCATTTATACCATCCGCGTCGATGACGAGCGGGCGGGAAACCCGCCGCACGAGCTCGTAGACGATGCGGCAGGCGTCCGGCCCGGTCCCCAGGCCGTTTCCGACCAGCACCGCCGTGCTGCGTTCCGCCGCCTCGAGCAGCGCGTCCATCGCCTTGTAGGAGAGGGAGCCGTCGGGGTTCTGCGCGAGCGGCAGCAGCACCGCCTCGGGCAGCATGGGCAGCACGGTGCGGCAGACCTCCTTGGTGGAGGCGAGCGTCACGTAGCCCGCGCCGGAACGCATCGCGGAGAGCGTCGAGAGCACCGCCGCCCCCATGTACCGCTGGGAGCCGGCGACGTTCAGGAGCTTGCCGTAATCCCCCTTGTGGGTGTCGCGGCAGCGGCGTGGCAGCCGGTCGAAGACCCAGCCGCGGTCGACGAGGGTAAAGAGGGGCTCCACCCCCTCGTGCGCCTCGGGCGGAATGCCGATGTCCGCGACGACCACCTCGCCGCAGTACTCCGCGGCGGCGGGCATCGCGGTGGCGGGCTTGTCGCTGTCGAAGACGACCGTCATGCCCGCGCGCACCGCGCAGGGGTCCGCCTCCCCCGTGTCGGCGTTCACCCCGCTGGGGATGTCGAGCGCGAAGACCCGCACGCCCACGCCGTTGATCAGGCGGCAGACGTCCCGGTGGCGCTCGTCGAGCTCGCCGTGGAAGCCGGTGCCGTAGATCGCGTCAACCAGCAGGTCGGTCGAGGCGAGCCGCTCGGTCAGGTATTCGGGGTCGTCCCCGTAGCCGACGACCGCGATGTCCATCACGCCGATCCGCTGGAGCATCTCGGCGGCCTCGGGCGTCTTGGGGTCCCCGTCGGTCAGCACGACCGCCACGTTCGCGCCCGCCTCGCTGAGCCGGCGCGCGGAGACGAACCCGTCGCCCCCGTTGTTGCCCCGCCCGCAGAAGATCGTGACGTACCGCCCCTCCACGTCCGCCGCCCGGCGGATCGCTGCGGCCGCGGCGCTGCCCGCGTTCTCCATCAGGCGCTCGCAGCTCATCGAATAGTTGAGGGAATTGCGTTCCACCGTCTTCATCTGTTCGGATGTCAGAATCCTCATGTCGTCAGCCCCCTGTCGCTTTTGTGTGTCCCGGCCGTTTCCTCTCCATAGTATAGCACAGTTTCATGGGCGGAAAACAGCGAAAGCTTGTACAAAAAAGGAGTGTCCGGGCCTTGACGAATTCCTGCAATCCTGCTATAATTTACTGGTTAGCCGCGGAATTCCTTCCGCGCTGCAAACATCCTTGCCCTTTCCATCGAGAGAGGGCCTAAAGTCCAAAAGGAGGTGTTCAAATGGCACAGCTCACAGCCAACTACGAAACTGTAATGGTATTCAGCATGAAGAACGGCGAGGAGAGCGTCAACGCGCTCGTGGAGAAGTTCTCTTCCCTCATCGGCGAGAACGGTACCATCACCAAGGTCGACACCTGGGGACAGCGCGCCCTGGCGTATCCGATCAACGATGAGACCGTCGGTTACTACGTGGTGATCAACTTCACCTCGAAGCCCGATTTCCCCGCCGAGCTCGACCGTATCTACAAGATCACTGACGGCGTCCTGCGTTCGCTGATCGTCGCGAAAGACGAGGAAGAGGCGAAGGAGGAGCCCAAGGAGGAAGAAGCCCCCGCCGCTCCCGCGGCCGAGGAACCCGCTGCTCCCGCCGAGCAGTAAGCGTAAGGAAGGTGTACCGCGATGTTAAACAGGGCGATTATCATGGGCCGCCTCGTGGCCGACCCGGAACTGCGCCAGACCCCGAACGGTGTGTCGGTCATCACCTTCACCGTCGCGGTCGACAGGAACTACTCCCGGGACCGGGAACGCCAGACCGACTTCATTGACGTCGTGGCCTGGCGCCAGACCGCCGAATTCGTGTCGAAGTACTTCAGCAAGGGCAAGATGATCATTGTCGAAGGCTCGATCCAGACCCGCAGCTATGAGGACCGCAACGGCAACAAGCGCCGTGCCGTCGAAGTGGTCGCGGACAACGTCCAGTTCGGCGAAAGCAAGAGCGCCGGCGGTTCCCAGCAGGGCTATACCGCTCCCGCTCCCACCCAGGCCCCGCCGGAGCCCGCCGTCTCCTATGCGAGCGGCGATGTGGGCGACTTCTCCGAGATGTCGTCCGATTCCGACGACCTTCCCTTCTGACCGCATTCTTCCACCTGTGAACCCCATATCATTACAAGGAGGTTAGAATCATGGCTTACGACAGATCCGATAACCGTGGCCCGCGCGGCAGAAAAGGCCGTAAAAAGGTCTGCTCCTTCTGCGTCGACAAGCTCGGCCCGATCGATTATAAGGACGTCCCCCGCCTGAGAAGGTATCTCAGCGAGCGCGCGAAGATCGTTCCCCGCCGTGTCACCGGCACCTGCGCGCGTCACCAGCGCCAGCTGACCCTCGCGATCAAACGTGCCCGTCATCTCGCGCTGCTCCCCTACACCAGCGACTGACTGCTGGCAAAACAGCACATCAAAACGGCCGACCGGCATTTGCCAGTCGGCCGTTTTTTGCCGCCTGTTATTTGCAGTACGCGACGGCGATCCGCGCCGCCACGCGCGCGTTGTTGTAGGCGAGCTCCAGGTTGCTCGCCAGCGACACGCCGTGGGTCATGTCCTTGATCGCAGCCAGCAGGAAGGGGGTCGTCGCCTTGCCGTGGACGCCCTGCTCCTTCGCCATGGCGAGCGCTTTGGTGATCACCTGCTCCATCTCGTCGTAGTCGAGCGCGTACTCCTCCGGGATCGGGTTCGCGATGACCGCGCCCCCCTTGAGCCCCAGCTCCCATTTGGTGCGGAGGATGCCGGCGATCTCCTCCTCGGTGTCGATCCGGTAATCCACCTTCAGGCCGCTGCTGCGGCAGTAAAAGGCCGGGAAATCCTCCGTGCGCACCCCCAGCACCGGCACGCCGTACGTCTCGAGGTATTCCAGCGTGAGGCCGAGGTCGAGCAGGCTCTTCGCCCCCGCGCAGACCACGCCGACCGGCGTGTTCGCGAGCTCCTGGAGGTCCGCCGAGATGTCGAAGGTCTCCTGCGCGCCGCGGTGGACGCCGCCGATCCCCCCGGTCGCGAAGATGCGGATCCCCGCCAGCGAGGCGATCAGCATCGTCGTGGCGACCGTCGTCGCGCCGTCCCGCTTCTGCGCCAGATAGACCGCCACATCCCGGCGGCTCACCTTGCCGATGTCGCCCGGCTTGCACATCCGCTCCAGCTCGTCCGCCGTCAGCCCCACCTTGAGCTTTCCGCCGAGGATCGCCGTGGTGGCGGGGACCGCGCCCTCGGCGCGGATGATCTCCTCCACCTTGTGCGCGAATTCCAGATTCTGCGGATAGGGCATGCCGTGGCTGAGGATGGTGGATTCGAGCGCCACCACCGGACGGTTTTCGCTTACGGCCCGCGCGATTTCGGGCGTGATATCCAAATATTTTTCCAGGTTCATAGCAGTCATACCTCCACGATTCATTTTATTTTGGTCAATATCATATAGACATCTAGATCATTATTCCGATTTTTCCGGGACCCCGGGTCGACCGGGATCCCTCAGCCCCTGCCGTAGGAGCCCTGTTCGATCTGCATGACGTACCGCTCGCCGATCGAGTCGGTGACGTCGAAAAACACCGGGTCCCCCGACGCCAGGAAGCCGACATGCTCCAGGCGCAAGATGGGGGTGGAGGTGCTGACGCCCAGCCGCTGCGCCAGCTCCTCGCTGGCCAGCGTCGCAGTCACAAAGCTCTCCCCATGCTGGAGCGGGACGCCGAGCTTTTCGGTAAACATCGCGATCAGCGACATCTCAAGGTCGCCCGCGCAGAGGCCCGTCGCGTAGGCCGGGTTGATGTACGCCGTGCAGTAGGAGATCGGAACCCCGTCCGCCAGCCTCACGCGGGAGAGCCGCCAGATCGGCGTGCCGGGCGCGAGCCCCAGGTGTTTCGCCGTCCGCTCGTCCGCGAAGTCGGATTCGAGGTTCACGTCGCGGATCCCCGGCACGAGTCCCGAGGCCAGCAACTGGTCCGTGAAGCTCTTGACGACCGCGGTGGAGCGGTCGAGCGCAACGCCGCTCTTGAAGGTCCCCTTCCCCTGGATCTTGGTCAGCAGGCCCTCGCTCACCAGCGCGGTGATCGCCTGGCGGACGGTGCCCCGGCTCACGGCGTACTTTTCCGCGAGCTGCTGCTCCGTTTCAATCTGCTCCCCATAGGCCATCCCCTGGATCTCTTCGCGAAGGTCTTCCATGATCTGGTGGTACAGGGAAACCCCGGCGACCCTCTTCAGCGCACTCATCTCTTCACCCAAATTCCGGAGTCATGCGAGCTCCATTTAATCAAACGTCTGTATGTATGTCTCTTCCTGTTTTCATAATACACATTCCAATTGGTTGTGTCAACCAATTCGGCGGCCGCCGCGCGCCGCCGATTTTCCGCGAAACCCTCCGGGGAATCCCCCGGAGGGTTCGCGCTTCTCTCTTCCGCTTACTTGTGCAGCGGCTCGGTGGAGATGTCGATTTTGCCCGCGATGATATCGTCGTAGGCCGCCTTGATCTTCTCCTTCGCCTCGTCGCTCAGGGGGGAGTTGTCCAGATATTCAAAGGTGCAGACGCCTTCGGAGATGCCGTAATCGACGCGCTTGCCGCCCTGGAAATTGCCGGAGATCGCGTCCTCGATGAACTGGATGACCATCTTGTCAAAGAAGTTGACCGCGCTGCCCAGCTCCAGGTCTCCCAGCACGTCCTGATAGTGCACGTCCCACGCGACAAAGTAGACGCCCTTTTCCGCCGCGGCCTGCGCGCCGCCGACGCCGGTGCCGCCCGCCGCGGCCGCGATCACGTCGCAGCCCTCGTTGACGAGCATGAGGCCGAGCTCCTTGCCCTTGGTCGGGTCGGTCCAGGTGTTCGCATAGGCGACCATGTCCTCGATGTCGGGGTTGACGCTGCGCATGCCCTGCTGCCAGCCGGCGACGATCGCGTTGATGACCGGCTCGTCCGCGCCCGCCACGATGCCGACCTTATTCGCCTTGGTCGCGCAGGCGGCCGCCACGCCGGCAAGGTATCCGGTCTCGGTGCGGTTCAGGCCGAATTCCTGCAGGTTGGGATAGTCCGCGATGTCCGAGATCACGCCGTCCAGGCTGCCGAAGAGGATGTCCGGGAAATCCGCGGCCACGGCGGTCGTCGCGTCAGCCATGCTGGAGTTGGTGGTGATGATGATGTTGTAGCCCGCCTGCGCCAGCGCGCGGGTCTTGGGCTCGTATTCGCTCGACTGGGTGGCTTCGACCACCTTCACTTCGATGTTCGGATGCTCGGTCTGGTAGTCGCCGAGGCCGGCAACCAGGTTCTGAAGCCATTCGGCCTCGTCGACGGCCATGTCGGAGACGAGCGCCACCTTGTAGCTTTTTTCCGCGGCGTCCCCATCGCCGGGCGCGGGGGCGGAAGCGTCTTCCGCGGGAGCGGCCGGGGCGGAGGTCTCTGGCGCCTTTTGGCCGCCGCAGGCGGTAAACGCCGCCGCGACAAGAACCAGCGCCATTGCGAGAGCAAGGATCTTTACAGACTTTTTCATTTTCCGTTCTCCTTTGAATTGATTTATTGACGGTCTCCGGCGGTAACGTCGGACCCCATAACAATCAGCTTCTTTTCCGCGGAGCGCTTCCGCAGCCATTTGACAAGGCTCTTGATGAGCAGCGGCGCGATGACCACGATCAGCGCGAGCACATAGGGCAGCATCGAGAGGATCTGCACCGGGTAGCCCCTGCCCGAAAGGGTCAGCACCAGCGCGTCGGAGAATCCGAACATCAGGCAGGCCAGCAACGAAAGCACCGGCTCCGCCCCTGTGAGCACGAGCACCGCGATCGCCGTAAAGCCGCGCCCGTCGGTCATCCCGACGTTGAACATGTTGAGGGAAAGCGCGAGCTGCGCGCCCGCCAGCCCGCAGAAGACGCCGTTTAGAGCGAGCGCGAAATAGCGGATGCGCTTGATGCCGATGCCCGCCGAGAGGGCCGCGTCGGCGTTTTTCCCGATCGCGCGTACCGACAGGCCCATGTTCGTCCGGTAGAGGAAGACGTGGACCGCGAACGGCAGGAGGAGCGCCAGATAGACGAGGACCGAGTGGTCGTTCAGGACCGGCCCGATCAGCGGGATTTTTTCGAGGAAGGCAAAGTGGATGGTCGGCAGCGCGAGCTCGGACGGCAGGATGAACCGTCCGCTCGCGCCGAAGATCGGGACGAGCAGGTACCGCGTCAGGCCGGTGGCGATCGTCGTACACGCCAGCGCGCAGATGATCGGGTCGACATCCAATTCAAAGACGAAGAGCGCGTAGACCAGCGCGACAAGCAGCGTCAGCAGGACGGCGAAGAGGATGCCGCCCATAACGCTCTGCGTCATATAGGTCCCGACCACGGCGGCGAAGCACCCAAAGAGGGTGAAGCCCTCGAGCGCGAGGTTGAAGATATCCACCTTGATGGAGAAGAGGCCGCCCAGACAGATGAGGATGACCGGCGCGGCCAGCCGGACCGACAGGTTCAACAGCTGTTCCACATTGATCATGCCGTCTTCCCCTCCTTCCGCCTGCTCTGGAGCAGGTACCGCAGGATGTTGATGGTGGCGAAGAGCATGACGAAGCCCTTGACCACCTGAACCATCTCCGCCTGGACGCTCGTCTCGACCGACAGCGTCACCGCGCCGCTCTGCAGGGCGCCGAGGATGAGCGAGCCGAAGATGATGCCGAGCGTCGAATCCTTGCCGATGAGCGCGGCGGTCATGCCGTTGAAGCCCATGTCCACCGCGAAATTGTTGTAGACCTTGTGGTAGACGCCCATGACCTCGCCCGCGGCGGTCAGCCCCGAAAAGACGCCGCCCAGCAGCGCGACGACCAGGACGATCCGGATCGTTTTGACGCCGCACGCCTTGGCGAACTTCGGATTGTGCCCGATCATCCGCAGCTCATAGCCCGGGACGGTCCCCCGGATGCAGAGCGCGTAGGCGATGATGATGGCGACGACCGCGACCAGGATCAGGGTCGTGTTGAGGGAGGGCGCGAGGTTTACCGACATCGGCACGGTGGTGTCCGCCTTTGCGATCGGCCCGTTGTTGAGCAGATAGTCGGTCAGCAGCAGGATGATATAGTTCATCAGGATGGCGATGACCACCTCGTTGACCCCGAACAGAAATTTGAACACCGCCGGCAGCAGCGAGATGAGTCCTCCGAAGAGCGCCCCGGCCGCCACCATGACGACGGCCTGCACCCAGAGCGGCGCGTTGGGGATGACCTGCGGCACGAAGGCGATGCCCAGCGCCGCGAAATACATCTGGCCCTCCTGGCCGATGTTGAAGTAGCCGCAGCGGTTGCAGATCGAAAAGGAAAAGGCCAGCAGGATGATCGGCAAGGTGTAACGGATGGTGTTCTTGATGCCGACCCAGCTTCCCAGCGCGCCCTTGGCCAGCGCCCGGTACGCCTCGAGCGGGTTGCCGCCCGAAGCCAGCACGACCAGCCCCGCGACGGCGAATGCGATCAGCACCGCAACCACCGGGGACAGGCCGCCCAGCAGCTTCTTCAAGGAAACCTCCGGGAGCTTCCGTTCCATGACATTCTCTCCCATCTCAGTTCGCCTCCCTTTCCGAGCTTGTAATGCCGCCCATCATCAGCCCGATCTCCGCCTCGGTCGCCGAGGGGATGTCGGTCACCTCGCCCGAGCAGCGCCCCTCGTAGAGGATAATCATGCGGTCGCTCAGGCTCATCAGCTCCTCGAGGTCGGCGGAGACGAGCAGGATTGCCGTCCCGCGCCGCTTCTGTTCGAGCAGGTGCTCCCGCACGAAGTTGATCGCGCCGATGTCGAGCCCGCGGGTCGGCTGCGCCGCGATCAGCAGCTTGGGGTTCCGGCTGATCTCCCGCGCCAGTACGATCTTCTGCATATTGCCGCCCGAGAGGGACCGGACGGGCTTGTCCTGCGTAAGGCCGCGGATGTCGAACTTGCGGACCATCTCCGCCGTGTTTTCCGCGATCGCCCTGCCGCGCAGGATCCCGCGCCTGCTGAAGGGCGGCTGCCCCGCGACCCCGCAGATGAGATTCTCGTCCGCGTTCGCCTGCAGCGCCAGCCCCGTCGTCATCCGGTCCTCCGAGATATAGCCGACCCCCTTGGCCCGCCGCTGGCGGATCGGCAGGCGGGTGACGTCCTCGCCGTCCAGCAGGATGCTGCCGCCCGAGAGGCGGAACATCCCGATCAGCAGGTTGATGAGCTCCGTCTGCCCGTTTCCTTCCACGCCGCCCACGCCGAGGATTTCCCCGCGGCGCACCGCAAAGGTGAGGTCCCGGATGCGCGGGATGCCGTTTCCGTCGATATACCAGAGGTTCTTGCAGACGCAGACCGGCTCGCCCACCTCGCCCCGCTCGCTGTTCTGGATCAGCTGGACGTCCTGCTTGCCGATCATCGCGCGCGCCACGTCGGTCTCGGAGGCCTCCCCGCGCTTGAAATGCGCCACGACCCGCCCCTTGCGCATGACGGTGATACGGTCCGCCACCCGGATGACCTCCCGCAGCTTGTGGGAGATGAAGACGATGGAGGTGCCGTCCTTTTTGAGCTCGTCGATGACGCTGAAGAGCTCGTCCGACTCCTGCGGCGTCAGCACCGCCGTCGGCTCGTCGAGGATGAGCACCCGCGCGCCCAGATAGAGCGCCTTGATGATCTCGATCTTCTGGCGCTCCCCCACGCAGAGGTTCCCGATCGGCGTGTCGGGGGAGATCTTCTGCATGCCGAAGCGCGCGAGCAGCCCGCGGATCTTCTCCTTGGCCGCCCGGTAATCGATGAAGTCCGCCCGGGTGGGCGCGTGGCCGAGGATGATGTTCTCGGTGATGCTCATATGGTCGATCTGCATGAAGTTCTGGTGCACCATGCCGATCCCGTGCTTGAGCGCGCCCGAGACGTGATAGGAACAGGGTTCCCCGTTGATCAGGATCTTGCCCGCGTCCGGCGCGTACTGTCCGTAAAGGATCCGCATCAGCGTCGTCTTGCCCGCGCCGTTTTCCCCGACGAGGGCGTGCGTCTCGCCGGCCTCCAGCGAAAAGTCGATCCGGTCGTTCGCCACGAGCGCCCCAAAGCGTTTTGTAATGGATTCCATCCGTACGACAGGAGCCATCCGATAACCTCCTTCGGTGCAACCGCCTGGTTGTTCAGTGGAAAGATTTAGTGTTTTATAGATTTAGTTGTCTATATGTTTATGGCATAAGGGTAGCATGCGCTCTCCGTAATTGTCAATAGTTTTCTTTTTCAATTTTCAATTTTATTATGCAGAATGAGCCCCTTTCCCCCATCAAATGCCCGCGTTTTCTCGCATTTCATGCTGGATTGCGGCGCTTTATGCAAAACGCCCAGCCCCCATGGAGAAATTTCCGGGTGAAATCTGTGCAAATCGTAAAAATTGTAAAAACATCTATACAACTATATCATATTGTGTTATAGTGAATCCATCAAGTCTGGAAAAGAGGGATTCCTTATGGATGCTTTCACGCCCGAGACCATCTGGAATGAATATGAAGAGCTATTGGAGATGACCCGCAGGCACAGCTTTTCCTCCCGGATCCGCAAATACCGGGACCTCTCCATCCTCCGGCTGCTGGGGGAAGTGAGCCTTGTCGTCGCCTGCGATTCCAACGCCTCCAACGGAGAAAAGCCGAACGACACCCACCGCAACACCTATGACGAGACCGCGGTCAGCGCGCTGAAGGTCCCCACCATGGAGGTGCTCGCCACCGGCGCCACCCCCATCGTCATTGCGGACAACCTCTGCGTGGAGATGGAGCCGAGTGGACGGAAGATCATCTCCGCCATGCAGGAGGAGCTGGACCGCTGCGGGCTGCTGGACAGCATCCAGTTCACCGGCAGCACCGAGGACAACATGCGCACCCTCCAGACGGGCATCGGCGTCACCGTCGTCGGGCTCGTGAGCGACGCCGCCCTCCGGCTCGGTCGCACCCGTCCGGGCGACGCGGTCTACTGCGCCGGCGTCCCGCAGAGCGGGATCATCGAGCATTACAGCGAACGCGACGGCACCGTCGCCAAAATCTCCACCGTGGCGAAGCTGCGGGAGCTGGATTTCGTCCACGAGATCCTCCCCGTCGGCTCGAAGGGCGCCCTGTATGAGGCGGGCCAGCTCGCGGAATGTGTCGGCCGGCGGTTCCTGCCCGTCGAGCAGCCTCCCGTCGACCTTAAGACCTCCGCCGGCTCCTGCACCGCCGTGCTGGTCAGCCTGCCGGAGGAATCGGGCGCGGCGCTCGCCGCGGAACTGGACATCCCCTGCTTTTTCATCGGCCGGATTCAATAAGATACCATATTAATAAAGGAGCGATCACCATGTTACAGGACATCCAATTCCAATCGGCACAGCACGTCATCGACGAGGTGCGCAATATGAACGTCAAGGGCGGCAGCCCGTTCGGGCGCGCCGCCGCGTGGGCCTACCGCCTTGCCTGCACCCAGGAGGAATTCGCGGATGTGGCCGCGCTCAGGGAACGGTTCGACTATATTTCGAGCGAGCTGCTCAGCCTCAAGCCCACGATGGCCACCATCTATAACTCCAAGTCCCTCGTCTATAAAAAGCTCGACTCCTTCCCCGCCGGCACGGAGATTTCCACCATCACCGGCGAGATCTCGGCGCTCTGCCAGCGGATCATTCAATATTCCCTCAGCGCCGTCGACCACCTCGGGGAGAACGGGGCCAACCTGATCCAGGACGGCTGCACGGTCATGATGCACAGCTATTCGAGCGCCCTGATGAGTGTCTTTACCGCGGCCGCCAAACAGGGGAAACGGTTCAGCCTGATCTGCACCGAGTCCCGGCCCCTGCGTGAATCCCGTGTCGCGGCAAAGATCCTCCAGGAGCTGCATGTCCCCGTCACCTATGTCACCGACGCCTCCATCTGGGAGTTCATGCCCGCCTGCGACCTCATCATCATGGGGGCGGACACCATCGCATGGGACGGCTCGGTCGCCAACAAGATGGGCACCGCGCTGATCTCCCAGCTCGCGCTCTCCTGCAAGAAGCCGGTCTACATCGCCAGCGAAATCTATAAGCTCGACCGCCGCACCGCGCAGGGGCACCCGATCGTGCTCGAGCGCCGCACCCCCGCGGAAATCGTCTCCCCCGGCGATTTCGACAGCATGGAAGGGATCGAGGTCATCAACCAGTTCTTCGACCTGACCCCCTCGCATCAGATCACCGGGCTCATCACCGAGCGCGGCGTGATCGCTCCCTCGATGATCTCCCTCAACTGGGACTGCCTCGAAGCCCAGCTTCTCGGCTGATCCCCATTCTCCCATACAAAAGCGCGGCCCCGGAACCGGGGCCGCGCTTTTTCGTCACATGCGTTCATAGATCTCCCGGGCCGCCGCTTCCAGCTTCCCGAGCGCGCGCCCGTCCAGCGCCAGCCTGCCATGCTCCCGTACGGCGTAGCCCTCCGCCTCCAGCCGGTCGAAATAGCGGTAGAGGGTGCGCAGATTCAACCCCAGCAGCTCGGAGAGGACGCGCCGGTTGATCCGGACGGATACCGGCGGCGTCTCCTGCCGGACCCGCTCGTGGAGGTAGAGGAGCACCGCCTCGTATCCGCCCGCGAACCGGCGGCGGACGCTGGTCTGCATCGCCCGCTCCACAAGGGACGCGAGGTAGCGCAGCACCACGCCGGAAAAACCGCCGCCATTTTCAAGCAGCGCGCAGAAGCGCCGCGCGTCCGCCTCGGCAAAGAGGCAGTCCTCCTCCGCGGTGATCGACGCGCTGAAGGCCTCCCCGCCGCAGAGCAGCTCGGTGAGGCCGTAAATCTGGAAGCCCTCGTTGACGTAGGCAATGAAGCTGCGGCCGTCGCGGGAGATCGTGAGGACGTGGCACCGCCCCGACAGCATGATCCGGACGGAGCGGATGGGGAACCCCGCGTGGAGAATCCGCTCCCCTCTTTTGACCCTGCGCGCGCGCAGTCCCGGCCCGCAGCAGCGGGACAGCAGCTCGGGGCCCGCTTCCCCGCGGACGGCGGCGTCCATGAGCTCCGTGAGGCCCTCCGCGAATTCCATTGGGTATCCCCCTTTCCGTCACCAGCATAAAACACTTTAGGAAAGATGTCAATTGTCATTTTCTTTGCCGGGCCGCCGGCCTATGATGGAAACAGAACAATCACCGGAAAGGCGGCGATCCAATGGAATCGATCCAGCGGCAGGTCCTGGAGATCATCAAGGACCCCACCAAGACGCACATGCAGACGGTTTTTTCCCTGGCGGAGTTCGCGGAAAATCTCTGCGACTACCCGGCGGGCGTGCCGGACAACTTCCAGCGGCTCGTGGAGGAGGAGATTCTCTGCGACCACAACGACGGGCACGCCCCCCTCTGCCCCCGCTACATCCTCCCCGACTACGAACGGTTTATGGAGCGGGGCTGCGCGTTCCTCCGCCTCCCGCCGCCCGGGACGCTGGCGGAGGCACTCGCCTCGCTGATGATCTTCTATTCCCACGTCCCGTCGGTGACCCATTATCCCGTATACATCGGGCGGATCGACCGGATGCTCGAGCCGTTCGTCCGGAAGGTCCCGCGCGATGAGGCGCGCGGCATGCTGCGCCTCTTTTTGACGGCGCTCGACCGGACGGTGAGCGACAGCTTCTGCCACGCCAACATCGGCCCCGAAGCCACCGTCACGGGGGAGCTGGTCGTCGAGCTGCTTCCCGAGCTGCAAAACGCCGTCCCCAATCTCACGCTGCTCTACGACCCCGCGGTCACGCCCGACGAATTCGCGGTCAAGTGCGTCTCCAGCGCGCTGAAGTGCGCGAACCCCGCGTTCGCCCATGACCCCTATTACCGTTCCCGCATCGGGGAACGGTATGGGATCGCAAGCTGCTACAACGGCCTCTATGTCGGCGGCGGGGCCTACTCCCTCTCGCGCATGCGGCTCTGCCGGATCGCCGAACGGTGCCGCAGCCTCGACGAATTCTTTTCCGTGCGCCTGCCCGAGGCGGTGGACGCCGCCTGCCGGTTCATGGAGGCGAAAATCCGCTTTATCGCCGAGGAGATCCCCTTCTTCCGGACGAATTTTCTTGTCAAGGAGGGGTTCCTGGAGCGGGAACGCTTCGTCGGGCTGTTCGGGCTGGTCGGCATGAACGAGTGCGTCAACACGCTGATGGACCTCTGCGGTAGGCCGGGCCGCTACGGTCCGGACGAGGAGGCCAACCGGCTCGGCCTTCGGATCGTCGAGGCGATCGAACGGCAGGTGAACGCCTTCCAGAGCAAATACTGCGAGGTCAACGGGCACCGCTTCCTGCTGCACGCGCAGGTCGGCGCCGTCGGCGACAACGGCGTCACCCCCGGCGTGCGCCTCGCGATCGGCAGCGAAATCCCCCTCTACGACCACCTGCGGCAGGCGGGGATGTTCCACCGCTTCTTCCCGTCGGGGATCGGCGACATCTTCCCCTTCGACCGGACCGCGCTCCAAAACCCCGCCGCCGTGCTCGACGTCTTCAAGGGGGCCTTCCGGGTCGGCATGCAGTATATCTCCACCTACGAGTCGGAGAGCGACGTGATCCGCGTGACCGGCTACCTCATCAAACGCTCCGACTTCGAAGCCCTGCAAAAGGGCGCGCCGGTCGCCAACGGCGCGGTCGCCGCCTCCAGGGAAACGATCGAGGAACGCGGCACCTACAAACGGATGGTGCGCAGCGTCTAAAAGCGGCCCCCGGCAGGATTCCCGGGAAATAAAAGACGCCCGCGAAACGCGGGCGTCTTTTGACTCTATTCGTCCAGCAGGATTTCCAACGCGTGGGAAAACGCTTCGTCGTCCGCGGCCGTGCGCTTTTTGATCGTGCCCGTCCTGCCCCCCGCCCGGCGCACCTTCTGCCCCAGATGCCGCTCGAAGAGCAGCCGGTCCATATTGCCCGAATCGTACACCATCCCGTTCTGGTTGAGGGCGCGCGCGCCCTTGCCCAGCGCCATCGCCGCCACGCCGAAATCCTGCGTCACGACGACGTCCCCGCGCTCCATGAGGTTCGCGAGCTTGATGTCCGCGCTGTCCCGCGCCTTATCCACCGTGATCACGGTGCTGTAGCCGTCGCTCAGGACATGGGTATTGTCGATCACCATGACGACGGCGATCCCCCGCTTTTTCGCAAGCCGCACGATCTGATCCTTGACCGGGCAGGCGTCGGCGTCCACCAGAATCCGCATTTCACGGTCCTCCCAAAGGCAGGGGACCGGCATTCGCCGTTCCCCTGCCGTCTCTTTCTCATCGTTCCCGCGCGGCCGGAGCTTACCCCGGCGGAAGCCCAAAAACGGCCGCCGGCGGCGGCCGTTTTTCATGTTATTTGAGCCGCAGGATTTCCTTGCGCGTAAAGCTGTCGAGGTCGTAGCTCACGATCCAGTCGGGCGAGAAGGTGTAGAGGATGTTCCCGATGTAGAGTCCCCGGTTCACCCCGGAAAATGCGTTGGGCCCGAAATCGTCGTGGCTGATCTTTGCCTTGAGGGTAAAGCCGTCCGCGTCCTTCCCGTAGCCGAACACGTAGTAGCGGCTGACGATCCGTCCGAAGCCCGTATCCACCGCAAACCCGAAGAGGGAGCGTTCCTCGTCAAAGAGGACGGCCTTGTGGTTGGACAGCGCCTCCGCCCAGACGCCCTCGCCCCCGAAGTTGTAGACATAGAGTTCCTTCGGGTTGAGCGGGTCGGAGACGTCGAACATCGAGAGCTTGACGCCGTTCGCTGTGCCACGCTCGTCGACGCTCTGCCCGATGCCGAGCAGGAGCCCGTCGTCCAGCGGGTGCAGGTACTCCGAAAATCCGGGGATCTTGAGCTGCCCGAGCACCTTGGGCGCGCGCGGGTCCGAAAGGTCGATCGCGAAGAGCGGGTCGGTCTCCCGGAAGGTCACGACGTAGGCCATCTCGCCGAGGTAGCGTACCGAATAGATGCGCTCGCCCGGCGCGAGCCCCTCGAGGCGGCCGATCTGCCGCATACCGCTGTCGAGCACATAGAGGTTGTTGCTTACGCCCTTCACGGGATATTCCGCCGTGGCGGCCACCCGCAGGTTGCCGTCGAGCTCGCTGAACGCGAACTGCCCGTCGACGTATCCGTCGATCCACGCGGTCCCCATGAGGTCCAGCTTGCCGCCGGCGGAGAACTTGACGATCCCGGTGCGGCGGTAGCTCTCCGAATCGGAGACGGACCCGCGCCAGGAGTCATAATAGACATAGAGGTTGTCGGTCGACATGTAGACGCCGTCTCCCCCGCCGAGCACCGCGCGGGTGTCCGATTTCCCCGTCCGCACATTGACGGCGGAAACCACCGCGTAATCTGCGGAGCTGCAATCCGGCGCGATCGCAATCTTATCCGCGGGCAGAAGCCGGGGTTCGGCGGCGCCGCTCTCGAAGTAGACCGGTACGATGTCGCTCATGGGGGTGCGCTTATCGGTGAGGTCCGCGTAGACATATTTCCGGCTGACGAGATAGAGGGTCCCGTCCATCAGGCGGGAGGAGACGTAATTGCCGTCCTGCCGGAAGGTGCGCACCTCCTGCGGTTCGGCCGGGTCGGAAATGTCGTAGACCGTCATCTCCACTCCGCCGTCCCAGCTCCCGTTCCATGGGGCTGCGTCGTCCGATGCGGCGGACCTGTCGACAAGGCTGTCGTCCGTCGCCTCGACCACCGTCTGCTTCGGCGTCGGGAGTTCGTCCGCGCTGTAACCGACGGTGACCAGCCTGTCGCCGTCGAGATAGAATTCATCGATCGCGGGATCGACCTCGATCGTCGCGGCCAGGGTCATCTCCTGCGCATCCGCGATGAAAATCGCCGGGGATTGGCTCGTCGTATTCTGATAGACGTAGCTGTAGAGGTATTTCCCGTCCGTCTTGACGATGTCCGCCTCGTCGACCCCCGCCTCCTGCACGTTGGTGCCGGAGAACGCGGCGGGCGCGCTGCGGATCATCCCGCCGGCATCCGCGGCGGGGGCCGCGTCTTCCACCGCGCCCGCCTCCGGCGCCGCCCCGTCCGCAAGGTACAGGTCTCCGCTGAAGCTGCCCTTGAGCATCCGGTCCCCTGCCAGCCGGTAGATCGTGTCGCGGACCTCGGTGTAGTCCGCCGCGTAATAGGCCGCTTCCGCGCCGCCGGAAGCCGCGGACGCCAGCATCGGCATGGCCGCCTCAGCCGGCGCGTCCGCCGGGGCCGCGGCCATATCGGCCGCCGTCTCCGGCATCTCCGCCGTTTCCGCCTCCGCCAAAGCGGGGCCGTCAAGCAGGTCGGCGGATTTCGCCGCGCCTGAATTCAAAAACCATACCGCGCCGAGCACCACCACAAAGCAGGCCGCGACGCTCGCGATCGCGCGCCACCGGATGACCTTCCCGGATCTCTCCTCCGGGACCTCCTCGATCTCCTCCAGCCGCGCGCGCAGCACCTCCGCGTCGAGTGAATGTGGCAGCTTGATGTCACGATTCAGTTCCTCGAACCTGCCGCGCAGAAAATCCAACGATTCCTGCAACTCTTCCTGTCTGTCGGGCTTCACGCACATTCACTCCTTTCGGGTTATTTTTCCAGCTGGGCGCGCAGTTTTTTGAGCGTCCGGTGCAGCTTGGAGCTCACGGTGCCCTGCGGCGCCCCCAGGATCTCGGCAGTCTCGCGCACCGTGTAGCCCTGCACCACCGCCAGCGCGATGATCTGGCGCTCCTGCGGCGTGAGGGTTTCCAGCGCGGATACGAGCGCGAGCTTTTGGGTGGAGTGCTCCTCCACGCCCTCCCCTTCCTCGGTGAGGTCGAGGAAATCGTCGATATCCAGCTCGTTGCGCCCCGAAATATACTGCCCGATCTTCCGCTTGCAGCGGATCGAAAGGATCCGCATGATCCATGGCCGGAAGCTGTTGTCGTCCCGCAGGTTCTTGATGCCCTTGAACACCTCGATGAAGGTTTCGCTTACCACGTCCTGCGCGTCATGGGCGTTGCCCAGCGAATAGAGCGCAACACGATAAAGGTCATCAGCGATCTGCTGATAAACCTTTGCGAAACTATCCTTGTCTCCGAGGCGGGCCTCACGCACCGCCGTAACGTCAACAACCATCTTCATTTACCACCATTTTCTTGCAAACGGTTCACTGATATAGTGAAGGGAAAGCTGCAATTTACTGCACATGATTTGGAAAGAATCCAAAAAAGAATGTGTGCGTCGGCAAAGCCAATGCACACATTATAGCAAGCATCGCGGAAAAGTGCAACTTTCGTCACGCTTCGAGCACGTCGGTCGGGTTCTCCACCGTCAGGATGGCGTAGACGCAGGTGGTCACCACCGACAGGAAGTTCGCCAGCAGGTTGATCTGCGTCTGCGTCAGGTTGTCGCAGAGCACGTTCGCAACGGTCGCCGCCGCGTAGACGAACTGCGCGCCCTGGCCGCTCTGGGCCTGCGGCCCGGTGGGCCGCGTGGAGCCTGTGGAGCCCGTGGAACCGGTGGGACCCGTTGGGTCCGCCGCCCCCGAAGCCGCGGAGAAGGGGCCCGCCGCCCCCGTGGAGGAGGCCTGCCCCGCGGCTTCCGCGGCCGCCCGCGCGGCGCGGTTGACCTGCGCGTCCGAAACGAACACCCCTTCGATCCCCGCGGCCCCGACCACGCCCTCCGAACCTGTCGCCATGCGCACCACCTCCCCTACAGTCTATGCGGGCGGGCGGCCGCGCGCCAAAAAAGGAAGGCCGCGCGCGGCCTTCCTTTTTTTGTTATCTGTGGTTGCGCGCGCCGATGTCCCGGCGGAAATGCACGCCCTCGAATCGGATGCCCTCCGCCGCGCGGTAGGCGTTTCGGAGCGCCTCCCCGGCCGTCAGGGCGGTGCAGGTGACCCCCAGCACGCGGCCGCCCGCCGTCTTATAGACGCCGTCCTCAAGTCGGGTGCCCGCGTGGTAGACGGTCGCGCCCGGGACCTGCCCGTCCGCGCCGAGCCCTTCGATCGGAAGGCCGGTCCGGTACTTGAGCGGGTAGCCGCCGCTCGCGAGCACGACGCAGGCGGCGTTTTCGTCGGAAAATTCCACCGGAAGCTCCCCGAGCCGGCGCTCGTCGATCGCCAGCATGATCTCCAACAGGTCGGTTTTGAGGAGCGGCAGCACCACCTGCGTCTCGGGGTCGCCGAACCGGCAGTTGTACTCAATCACCTTCGGGCCGTCCGGCGTGAGCATGAGCCCGAAATAGAGGCAGCCGGAGAAGGGGCAGCCCTCCGCCCGCATCGCCGCGAGGGTGGGCTTGAAGATGCGCTCCATGCACTCCGCGGCGATCTCCGGGGTGTAGCAGACGTTGGGCGCGACGGTGCCCATGCCGCCCGTGTTGGGGCCCTCGTCCCCGTCGAAGGCGCGCTTATGATCCATCGACGAGATCATCGGCGCCACCGTTTCCCCGTCGCAGAAGGAGAGCACGCTCACCTCGGGCCCGGTCAAAAATTCCTCGACGACGATGCGGTTGCCCGACGCGCCGAAGAGCTTGTCCTCCATGATCGAGCGGACCGCGTCCTTCGCCTCGGCGAGGTCCCGCGCGATGACGACCCCCTTGCCGAGCGCCAGCCCGTCCGCCTTGACGACGGTCGGGAAGGCGTTCTGTGTCTCGATGTAGGCGACGGCTTCGGAGGCGCTGTCAAAGGTGCGGTATTTCGCGGTCGGGATGCCGTATTTCTCCATGAGGTTTTTGGCGAAGACCTTGCTGCCCTCGATGCGGGCGGCGGCCTTGTTGGGTCCGAAGGTGCGGACGCCCGCGGCGTTCATCGCGTCGACCATGCCGAGCGCGAGCGGGTCGTCGGGCGCGACGACCGCCAAATCGACCGCGTGCTCCTTCGCGAACGTGACCATCCCGTCGAGGTCGGTCGCCTTGATGGAGACGCACTCCGCGTCGGCGGCGATGCCGCCGTTGCCGGGCGCGCAGTAGATGGTTTCCGCCTCGGGGTTCTCGCGGAGCTTACGGATGATCGCGTGTTCGCGCCCGCCTCCGCCGACTACCAGAATCTTCATGAGGCCGTCCTCCTGTTGTTGTTATCTCAGATCCGGCGCGCCTTAGTGGTGGAAAAGCCGGATGCCGGTGAAGGCCATGGCGATGCCATATTTATTGCAGGTCTCGATCACGTTGTCGTCGCGGATCGAGCCGCCCGGCTGCGCGATGTAGCGCACGCCCGAACGGTGGGCGCGCTCGATGTTATCGCCGAACGGGAAAAACGCGTCCGACCCGAGCGAAACGCCGTCGAGCCTGTCGAGCCACTCGCGCTTCTCCTCCCGCGTCAGCGGGACGGGGCGCTCGGTGAAGAACTGCTGCCACGTCCCCTCCGCCAGCACGTCCATCCAGTCGTCCGAGATGTACACGTCGATCGTGTTGTCCCGGTCGGGGCGGCGGATGTTCGCCTTGAAGGGCAGGTTCAGCACCTTTTCATGCTGGCGCAGCCACCAGATGTCCGCCTTGTTGCCCGCCAGGCGGGTGCAGTGGATACGGCTCTGCTGGCCCGCGCCGATGCCGATGCACTGGCCGCCCCTGGCGTAGCAGACCGAATTGGACTGGGTGTATTTGAGCGCGATCAGCGCGATCACAAGGTCGCGCTTCGCGTCGTCGGGCAGGGTTTTGCAGTCGGTGACGACGTTCTCGAGAAGGGCGTTGTCGATCTTGAGCTCGTTGCGCCCCTGCTCGAAGGTGATCCCGAAGACGTCCTTGTGCTCGACCGGCGCGGGGGCGTAATCCGGATCGATTCTGACGACGTTGTAGCCGCCCTTGCGCTTGGTCTTCAGCACTTCGAGCGCCTCGTCGGTATAGCCGGGCGCGATGATGCCGTCGGACACCTCGCGCGCGAGCAGCTTGGCGGTCTGCACGTCGCAGGCGTCGGAGAGCGCGACCCAGTCGCCGTAGGAGGACATGCGGTCGGCGCCGCGCGCGCGCGCGTAGGCGCTCGCGATCGGGCTGAGCTCGAGGTCGTCCACAAAGTAGATCTTCTTTTCCACCTCGCTCAGGGGCAGGCCGACCGCCGCTCCGGCGGGGCTTACATGCTTAAAGGACGCCGCGCTGGGAAGCCCCGTCGCGGCTTTCAGCTCCCGCACGAGCTGCCAGGAGTTGAACGCGTCGAGGAAGTTGATGAAGCCGGGCTTGCCGTTCAGGACCTCGACCGGCAGCTCGCCCTCCTTCATAAAGATGCGCGCGGGTTTCTGGTTGGGGTTGCAGCCATATTTCAGTTCCAGTTCCTTTGCCATGCCGCCGTCCTCCTCAGTGGTTTTTGTTGACGATGCGCGTCTCGCAGGTGCCCGCCGCCACGTCGATGTAGCGGACGAAGAGGGAGACCTTGTTCGCGTCGTTGAGATTCTCCCAGAGCGTGCCGGTGAAGGCGTCGATATTCCCTTCGACCGCCACCTCCTCCGGCTCTCCCTCGAACGAGGGGATCGGGTCGCCGTCGCAGCGGTAGGTGTGGATGAAGTGCCCCTCGCCCGGGCGCGGGTCCCAATACTGGAAGAAGTAGCGGCGCACCGACGAGGGGTCGCCGTCCGCGCTTTTTAAAATCGAGAGGCGGTAGTCGAAGCCGTGCAGCAGCCCCGACACGCGCGGGGTGTAGTTGGGGGCGTCCGGCTCGAAGGTGCGGGTGCGCAGCGCGTCCGCGAAGGAGCCGCCCTTTTGGAGAAAGTCGAAGATCGTGTCGGTCTGGTCGCCGTTGGTGACGATCGTCGTGTCGCCGATCACCCGGACCGGCGAATAGATGATGAGCGACGGGTCGGAGAGCTTGGCCGGGTCGAACGCCTCGGTACGGATGCCCTCCCCGTCGGCGACAAAGACGCGGTTGCGGCTGTTTTCGCTGCGCCCCATGATGAAATAGGCGGCGACGGCGTGTTTCCCATCCGCGCTGCGCCCGAGCAGGATGCCGCGGCCCGGGTAGGCGTTCTCTCTGAGCAGCTTTGCGATGTCCTGTTTCATTTCATTCCCTCCAATTGTCCGCTGCATACCAATTCCAGCGCCTTCGGGAGCAGCACCCATTCGGCCTGCTCCATGACGCGCCTCTGTAACCGTTCGGGGGTGTCGCCCGGCAGGACGTCGACCGCCTTCTGCAAAATGATCTGCCCGCCGTCGGTCACCTCGTTGACAAAGTGCACCGTCGCGCCGGTGACCTTCACGCCGTAGGCGAGCGCCGCCTCGTGCACGTGCAGGCCGTACATCCCGTCCCCGCAGAAGGAGGGGATGAGCGCCGGATGCACATTGATGATCCTGCGGTCGTAATTTTCGACGACCTTATCCCCCAGCACGTAGAGGAAGCCCGCCAGCACGACGTAGTCCGCCCCGAACCGCTCGAGCGCGGCGATGATCGCCTCGTCGTAATCGGCGCGGGAGGCGTAGGCCTTTCGCGGGACCACCTCGGTGGGGATGCCCGCCTTTTTGGCGCGCTCGAGCGCGAAGGCCCCCTCCTTCGAGGAGACGACCCCGGCGAGCTCGGCGCTCGGCAGCTCTCCGCGCGCCTTCGCGTCGATGAGCGCCTGCAAATTGGTCCCGCCGCCCGAAACGAGCACCACGACCCGTTTCAGCATAGCTCGACCCCCCGCTCGCCGTCGTCGACATAGCCGATCACCCTGGCGCGCTCGCCGTGGTCGTTGAGGATCTCGACCGCGCGCTGCGCGTCGTCCTTATCGACCACGAGCACCATGCCGGTGCCCATGTTGAAGGTGTTGTACATGTCGTGCTCGGAAATCCCGCCGATCCGCTGGATCATGTCGAAGAGGGGCAGGGGCGTCGCGAGCCGCTTGCTGATGAGGGCGCGCTTGCCCTCGGGCAGGGCGCGCGGGATGTTTTCGTAGAAGCCGCCGCCCGTGATGTGGGCGACCGACTTGACGGCGAGCTCGTCCATCACGGCGAGCACCGGCTTGACGTAGATGCGGGTGGGCGCGAGCAGCGCCTCGCCGAGCGTCGCGCCCAGCTCGTCGTAGTAGCGGTCGAGCACGCCGGGGGCCTCCACGTCGAAAACCTTGCGCACGAGGGAGAAGCCGTTGGAGTGCACGCCGTTCGACTTGATGCCGACAAGCGCGTCCCCCGCCGCGACGGTGGTGTTGTCGAGGATTTTGGACTTGTCCACCGCGCCCACCGCGAAGCCCGCGAGATCGTACTCGTCCTCGGGGTAGAAGCCGGGCATCTCGGCGGTCTCGCCGCCGGTGAGGGCGCAGCCCGCCTGGACGCAGCCCTCCGCGACCCCCGCGACGATCTGCGCAATCTTCTCGGGGACGTTTTTGCCGCAGGCGATGTAGTCGAGAAAGACGAGCGGCTTCGCGCCGCAGCAGATGATGTCGTTGACGCACATCGCCACGCAGTCGATGCCGACGGTGTCGTGCCTGTCCATCAGGAAGGCGAGCTTCAGCTTGGTGCCGACCCCGTCGGTGCCCGCGCAGAGCACCGGGTTGGGCATGCCCGCCAAATCGAGCTCGAAGAGGCCGCCGAACCCGCCGAGACCGCCGAGCACGCCGCCCGTCATCGTGCGCGCCACATGCGACTTCATCAGTTCGACCGCCCTGTATCCGGCGGTGACGTCGACGCCCGCCGCCTTATAGCTCTCGGAATAGCTGTTGTTCATGCCTGTTCCCTCCGCTTGGCCTTCTCGCTGATCTTGTGTTCAAACTTGTCCTTGGGGGTCTCGTCGGGCACCTTGATCGGGTATTCGCCCGTGAAGCAGCCGACGCAGAAGCCGCAGTGCGCCCCGCGGGCGATCTGCTGGACCCCCTCGACGCTCAGGTAGTGGAGGGAGTCGACGCCGATCGTCTTTGCAATCTCGGGGATCGTCATCCTGCAGGCGATCAGCTTGTCGCGGCTGTCGATGTCGGTGCCGAAGAAGCAGGGATTCCGGAAGGGCGGCGCGGAAACGGCGAAGTGCACCTCCTTGGCGCCCGCCTCCCGCAGCAGCTTGACGATCCGCCCGCAGGTGGTCCCGCGCACGATCGAATCGTCGATCAGCACGACCCGCTTGTCCTTCACCGTCTCGGCGATGACGTTGAGCTTGATGCGCACCGCGTTTTCCCGCTGGCCCTGGGTGGGCTGGATGAAGGTGCGCCCGACGTAGCGGTTCTTGATGAAGCCGACGCCGTAGGGGATGCCCGACTCGCGCGAATAGCCGAGCGCCGCGTCGAGGCCCGAATCGGGCACGCCGATGACGACGTCCGCCTCGATCGGGTGCTCGCGGTAGAGGATCCGCCCGGCTCGCTGGCGCGCCTCGTGCACGCTCACTCCCTCGACCACCGAGTCAGGGCGCGCGAAGTAGACGTATTCAAAGACGCAGAAGCTGCTCCTGCCGCCGCAGTGGGTGCGGATGCTCCGGAGCTCCCCGTCCTCGGCGACCACGATCTCGCCCGGCTCGACGTCCCGCAAAAACTGCGCGCCGATGCTGTCGAAGGCGCAGCTCTCGGAGGCGAAGGCATAACCGTCCTCCGTTTTGCCGACGCACAGCGGCCGGAAGCCGTTGGGGTCGCGGGCGGCGATCAGCTTTTTGGGGGACATGACGATGAGCGAATAGGCCCCCTTGAGCGTGTACATCGCCTTGGCGACCGCCTCCTCGATGCTCGGGGAGAGCAGCCGCTCGCGGGTGATGATATAGCTGATGACCTCGCTGTCGTTGGTCGTGTGGAAGATCGCGCCGTTCATTTCGAGCTGGCGGCGCAGGTCTGGGGCGTTGACGAGGTTGCCGTTGTGGGCGAGCGCCATCGTGCCCTTGCAGTGGCGCACGACGAGCGGCTGGGCGTTGACGACGCTGCCGTTGCCCGTCGTCGAATAGCGGCAGTGGCCCACCGCCATGTTGCCCTGCCCGAGGCTTTCGAGCACGTCCCGGTTGAAGACGTCGGGCACAAGGCCCACGTTTTTGTGGCAGTTGATGACACCGTCGTCATTCACCGCGATGCCGCAGCTCTCCTGGCCGCGGTGCTGGAGCGCGTAAAGCGCGAAATAGGCGCTGGTCGCCACGTCGGTGCGGCTGTTTTCGTAGATGCCGAAAACGCCGCACTCCTCATGCAGTTCGCTGTACAAATCGATTCCCTCCATCGGAAATTCGCGGATCTCTCTCATTTATTCGCCGAGCAGGCGGCGCATCACTTCGTGGTACGCCCCTTCGACGCCGCCCATGTCACGGCGGAAACGGTCCTTGTCGAGCTTTTCGCCCGTCTTGCTGTCCCAGAAGCGGCAGGTGTCGGGAGAAATTTCGTCGGCGAGGATGATCCGGCCGTCGGGGGTCTTGCCGAATTCGAGCTTGAAGTCGATGAGCTCGATGCCGAGATCCTTGAGGTAGGCGGCGAGCAGGTCGTTAATTTTGAAGGCGTAGTCGGCGATCGTCTTGAGCTCCTCGGGGGTGGCCAGCTCCATCGCGAACACATGGTAGTCGTTGATCATCGGGTCGCCGAGCTCGTCGTCCTTGTAGCTGTACTCGAGCACCGTCTTGGCGAGCTTCTTGCCCTCGGGCAGGCCGAGCCGCTTGGAGAGGGAGCCGGCCGCGATGTTGCGGACGATGACCTCGAGCGGGACGATCGTGACCTTTTTAACGAGGGTCTCGCGGTCGGAGAGCTCTCTAATCAGGTGGGTGGGGATGCCGTTCTCCTCGAGCATCTTCATCAGGTGGTTGGAGACCTTGTTGTTGATGATGCCCTTTTCGGCAATGGTGCCCTTCTTCTGGCCGTTGAAGGCGGTCGCGTCGTCCTTATAGGAGACGATGTAGGCGTTCGGGTCGTCGGTCGCAAAGACCTTCTTGGCTTTTCCCTCGTAGAGCTGTTCCCTTTTTTCCATTTCTGTTTCCTCCTAAAGTCCTGAAGTATTTGAATCTTCCGATGATCATGCACATTTTGGCGGAGAGATCAGCCGAGCTGCTCCTGGAGCTTGCGGTCCTTCTCGATGACGCCCTGCTTCATCTCTTCCTTCCTGACCGACAGCTTGTACGCGACCTCCGCGTCGGTCACGCCGATGATCTGCGCCGCGAGGATCGCCGCGTTCTGCGCGCCGTCGATCGCCACCGTCGCCACCGGGATGCCGGAGGGCATCTGCACCGTCGCGAGCAGGGCGTCCAGACCGTCGAGGGTGGAGGATTTGACCGGGATGCCGATGACCGGCAGCGTCGTGTGCGCCGCCAGCACGCCCGCTAGGTGCGCCGCCTTGCCCGCCGCCGCGATGATCGCGGCAAAGCCGTGGTCGCGCGCCGACGCCGCGAACTCGCACGCGAGCGCGGGGGTCCGGTGCGCGCTCATGACGTGGACCTCCACGCCGATGCCAAACCCCTTGAGGGTATCGATCGCGCCCTTGACGACCGGCAGGTCGCTGTCGCTGCCCATAATGACCGCTACTTTTTTGTCCGCCAATTCCGACACTTCCCTTTCCATTTCCGATTTTGTTTTCTGCAAATGAAAAACAGGCTGCGATCGCTCGCAACCTGCACTACTTCCGCGAAGGCATGGCGGACCCGCCCGCCGCGCGCCCCAAAAGGCCGCCTGCCAGCCGGATGCAGCTCTCCCTTGATGATCCGCATTTGCCCATCAGAAGAGCCATTTCCGCCACCTCCGCAATCAAAATACACTTCCAGTTTACAGGATTCCGCCGGCATTTTCAATTGGAAAATGCACCGTTTTGAAAGATTGGAGGGTTGATTTAAAATGTACGATCTTGCAGGATTCTTTTTGTCGAATTGCACGACATGTCATACTCTTTCTGCCAGCGGTTTTTCCACCCGCCCGCGGACGGCCGCCGTCACCGGACCTGCCCGTCCTCCAGGGGCTTCACCAGAATGATCGCGTATACCGTGTCGACCTGCGCCGGGTAGCTCTCGGCGATCGTCCCGTCGTAGTAGACGCGCACCCCTTCCCCCACGCTGAAGTGCGTCATGCTGTCCCCCAACGCCGCGTCCAGCGAGACGCTGACGAGATCGCTGGTACGGCAGACCTCCTCGTCCTCGTTGACGCGGACGAGGATGCTCCCCTCGCGCGCCTCTTCGACGACCCCGGCAAAATTCGGCTCCTTCCCGACGGTGTCCATGCTCATCGGCCGGGCGCAGCCGGACAGCAGGAGGAAAACGCACAGGCAAAAAACCAGCTTTTTCATATCATCCACCTCACAGAGATTGCTTCGGACCGTCGTCCGTATCCCGGAACCCGCGGTTGAGGCGCAGCTTGACGGGGAAGAAGATCGCGAAGGTGAGCGCCTCCGCCGCGAAGAGCGCGAGCCACACGCCGCTGAGCCCCCACAGCGCGGAGAAGGCCCGCAGCGCCAGGTAGACGAGCACGATGCCGCGCAGCAGGGCAATGGCCGTCGTGCAGAGCGACTGCTCGATCGACTGGAAATAGTACATGAGGATCGTGTTCGCCCCGGTGAAGGGCAGCGAGAGGAAGTAGAGCATCACGGCGGGCACGCCGATGGCGAGCACCCGCGCGTCGGTCGAGATGAAAAGCCCGATGATCTGCCCCGGGAAGAGCAGGATGACCCCGTAGACCGCGAGCGAAAAGAGCACCGCCGTGGCCATCGCGACCCGGTCGACCGCCTTCATCCTCCCGTACCAGCCCGAGCCGTAGCTGATCGAGATGATCGGCTGGGCGGCCTGCGCCATGCCGTTGAAGATGCCCTTGCCCACATAGCCGATGTTGGAGATGATCGAGAAGACCGCGACCGCCGTCTCCCCGCCCACCCGGATGAGCACGATGTTGAACATGAGAATGACGAAGCCCGCCGAGGTCTCAAGCACCCCCGAGCCCGCGCCGTTTTTGACCATCCGCCACCAGAGGCGGGGGGAGAAGAACCGCCGGGTGAAGCGCACCTCGTTGCGGCGGGTGACAAAGTGCAGGCTCAGCAGCCCGCAGGTGATGAAGGGGCCGATGATTGTCGCAAGCCCCGCGCCGAACGTCCCCATCCCCAGCGGGATCACGAAGAGATAGTCGAGCAGGATGTTGGCGACGTTGCCCGCCGCTCCCGCGACCATCACGAGCCGGGGATTGCCGTCGCTGCGCACGATGACGCACATCGCGCTCGAAAGCATATAGACGAAGCAGAGGGGACTGATTGGAGACAGGTAGGCGACAACGTTCCCGACGATCAGGTCGGTCGCGCCGAAGAGGCAGGCGATCTGCCGCAGGAAGAGCGTCCCGAAGACGGAGAGCAGCGCGCCCGCCGCAAGCACCGAAACGACCGCCATCGTAAAGACACGGTCGCCGCTTTCGGGGTCCCCCTCGCCGCGGCAGACCGAGATCGTGGTCGCCGCGCCGACGCCGATCAGGATGGAAAAGGTGGTGTAGACGGTAAAGATGGGCAGCGCGACGTTGAGCGCCGCGAGCCCGTTTTCCCCCACCGCCATGCCGACGAAAAAGACGTCGGCCAGGCAGTAGCAGCAATGCGCCACCTGCCCGACGATCGTCGGGACGAGGTAGCGGAAATATTCCGACCGGACCTCGGCGCGCCGCGCCTTTCCGGCAAGCGATTGTGCTGGCATAGAGCTCCTGTCCGGGCGCGCCTTCAGCGGGGCGCGTCCTCAATGATGGATTTCGTTTTCCAGCCGCCCGAAAAGAACCGGGCGGCCGCGATGACGAGGCCGATCGTCCAGCCCATCGGGATCGACCACCAGACGGCGGCCTCCCCGATAAACGCCGCGAGCGTGTAGGCGAGGACGACGCGCGCCGAAAAATTGCCCAGCGTCCCGATCATGAACACCTTCATGTCCCCCGCGCCGCGCAGCACGCCGTTAAAGTCGCTCATAATCCCCATCACCGCGTAGAAGACGGAGACGACGGTGAGATATTCGACGCCCGCCGCGATCACCGCGGCGTTGGCGGAGGAATCGACGAAGAGCCCGACAAACTGCGGGCCGAACCCCCACAGCACGGCGGTGGTCGCGCCTCCGATGACCGCCGACATCACAACCGCCGCGCGCAGGCCCTTCCCCACCCGTTCCGGCCTTGCCGCGCCGATGTTCTGCGCGGCGAAGGAGGAGACGGCGTTGCCGATGTTGAGCATCGGCATGATCGCGATGCTGTCGATCTTGGTCGCGGCGGTGTAGCCCGCGATCACGTCGGAGCCGTAGCCGTTGACGAGCGCCTGCACGAAGAGCGCGCCGAATGAGACGATCGACTGCTGGATGATCGACGGCACCGCCACCCGGCAGATGTGCCGCAGGCGCTCCAGTTCAAAGACGCGGGGCTTCCCCTCGCACGGCATCCGCCTGAGGCGGCGCAGCAGCACAAAAAACGCCAGCAGCGAGGCGAGCGCCTGCGCGATGAGGGTCGCCCACGCGACGCCCGGCACCCCCATCCCGAAGCGAATGACAAAGAGCAGGTCGAGGAAGATGTTGGTCATCGACGAGAGCATCAGCAGCCAGAGGGGGGTGCGGCTGTCCCCAAGGGCGTTAAAGGCGGCCGTCGAGGTGTTGTAGAGAAACAGGAAGGGCACCGCCGCCACATAGATGCGCAGGTAGGCATCCGCGTCGGAAAAGATGTTGCCCGGCGTGCGCATGAGCAAAAGCAGCGGGCGCGCGAGCAGCAGCCCGGCGAGCAAAAGCAGGGCACTCAGCGTCATCATCGAGGTGAGCGCGGTATAGACCGACGATTTCATCTCGGCAACCCGCTTGGCGCCGTAAAACTGCGAGATCACCACCGAGCAGCCGATGGAGGCGCCGGTGGCGACCGCGACGAACAGGAAGGTGACCGAATAGGAGGCTCCGACCGCCGCGAGCGCGTCGGAGCCCACGAAGTTCCCGACCACCACCGAGTCCACGATGTTGTAGAGCTGCTGGAAGACGTTGCCGAGGATCATGGGCAGCGCGAAGGTCACAAGGATCTTCGACGGGCTGCCGACCGTCATATCCCTTACCATTTCATCGGTCCTTCCGCGCCAAAAGCCTATTCCATCTCGGTGTACATGCTGTAGAGGCGGTGGTAGAGCCCGCCCTTCGCCATCAGCTCGGCGTGGGTGCCCTGCTCGGCGATCCCCTCCTCGGTCAGCACGAGGATGAGCTGCGCGCCGCGGATGGTCGTCAGGCGGTGGGCAATCGTAAAGGTGGTCCGCCCCTTCGCAAGCGTCTCAAGCGACTGCTGGACGATCCGTTCGCTCTCGTTGTCGAGCGCGGAGGTCGCCTCGTCGAGGATGAGGATGGGCGGGTTCTTGAGGAAGACCCGCGCGATGCTGATCCGCTGCTTCTGCCCGCCCGAGAGGCGCACCCCGCGCTCCCCCACGTAGGTGTCGTACCCGTCGGGGAACTCCATGATGAAGTCGTGCGCGCCCGCGAGCTTCGCCGCCTCGACGACCTCCTCGCGGCTCGCTCCAGGGCGGCCGTAGGAGATGTTTTCAAAGACGCTGCCCGCGAAGAGGTAGACCTCCTGCTGCACGACGCCAATATTCTTGCGCAGGGACTCGAGCGTGAGCCCGCGGATATCCTGCCCGTCGACGAGGATGCGCCCCTCGGTCACGTCGTAAAAGCGCGGGATGAGGCTGCAAAGCGTCGTCTTGCCGCCGCCCGACGGCCCGACGAGGGCCACGCTGTCCCCCGGGCGCACATGCAGGTTGATGTCCGAGAGCACGCAGTGGTCGTCGTCCGAATAGTGGAAGGCCACATGCTCGAAGGCGATGTCGCCCGCCACGTCCCGCAGCTCCTTCGCGCCGGGCGCGTCGTGGATGTCCACCGGCGCGTCGACCACCTCAAGGAACCGCTCGATGCCCGTCATGCCACGCTGGAACTGTTCGGTGAACTCGACGATCCTGCGGATGGTGGTGAGCAGCGTCGTCACATAGAGCAGGTAGGCCATCAGGTCGGCCGCGTTGATATGCCCGTAGATCATGAAGAGTCCGCCCGCGATCATCACGGCGGCGTACATGATGCCGTCGAAGATACGGGTCACGCTGCCGAAGCCCGCCATGTAGTGGTACTGCTCCCGCTTGATGTCGAGGAATTCCTCGTTGCCCTCGCGGAACTTCTCCCGCTCGATCGGCTCGTTGGCGAACGATTTAACCACCCGGATGCCGAGCAGGCTGTCCTCCACCTGCGCGTTGAGCTCGCCGATCTGGTTGCGCGACTTTTTGAAGGCGCGGCGCATCCGCTGGTTAAAATAGGTGGCGCAGAGGACCATCAGCGGGATGAGCGCGAAGATGATCAGCGTGAGCCAGAGGTTGGTGTTCGCGAGGATGATGAAGGACACGACGATCTTGAGCGCCGCGATAAAGTACTCCTCGGGGCAGTGGTGGGCGAACTCGGTCACGTCGAACAGGTCGCTCGTGATGCGCGCCATCAGCTGGCCGATCTTGGTGCTGTCGAAATAGGTGAAGGAGAGCCGCTGGAGATGCTCGAACAGGTCGCTGCGCATGTCCGTCTCGATGTGCGCGCCCATGATGTGGCCGATGTTCTGCATGTAGTAGTTGGCGGCCATGTCAATCACCCGCAGCAGCAGGTAGAGCAGCCCGATCTTCAGGATGAGCGAAACGGTGAGGCTCGCCAGGTCGTTCATGCCGAGGTCGGTGATATACCGCACCATCAGCGGCAGCACCAGCTCGCACACCGTCGTCAGCGAGGCGCAGAAGAGGTCGAGCGCCAGCACCCCGCGGTATTTCTTAAAATAAGGAGCGAACCGCCGAAGCAGCTCGCTGGTTTTGATTTGCCGGTTCATTCCGTACCCCTCTCTTTCCATCAGTCTATCTTAACACATCTTCTTTCAAAATGCCATTCCCGCAAAATCGACAAATCGCAGGCCCGTCCCCGCCCACATCTTTATGGATTTCGGCGCACAAAAAAGAGGCCCGCCGTCCGGCGGGCCTCTGGGTTTCCGTTATTGCCGCTCGTGCAGCGGGATGTAGTCGGCGCGGGGCGCCACGCTCTGATAGGCGGGGCGGATGATCTTGCCCGCGTTGCACAGCTCCTCGATGCGGTGGGCGCTCCAGCCCGCGATGCGCGCGATGGCGAAGATCGGGGTGAACAGCTCGGTCGGCAGGTCGAGCATGCTGTAGACAAAACCGCTGTAGAAGTCGACGTTGGCGGAGACGCCCTTGTAGATGCGGCGCTCCTCGCCGATGACCTCGGGGGCGAGCCGCTCGACGAGGGAGTAGAGCTCGTATTCCTTGTCGAGCCCCTTCTCCTCCGACAGCGATTTGACGAACGCGCGGAAGATGTCGGCGCGCGGGTCGGAGAGGGAGTAGACCGCGTGGCCCATGCCGTAGATGAGCCCCGCGTGGTCGAACGCCTGCTTGTTGAGCAGCGCCTTGAGGTAGCCGCGCACGGCGTCCTCGTCGGTCCAGTCGGGCAGGGTCTTCTTCATGTCGTCGAACATCTTGACGACCTTGATGTTCGCGCCGCCGTGCCGCGGACCCTTGAGGGAGCCGATCGCGGCCGCGATGACCGAATAGGTGTCGGTCGCGGAGGAGGAGACGACGTGGGTGGTGAAGGTCGAGTTGTTGCCGCCGCCGTGCTCCGCGTGGAGCACGAGCGCCACGTCGAGCACGCGGGCCTCCAGGGCGGTGTACTTGCTGTCCGGGCGCAGGATGCGCAGGATGTTCTCCGCCGTCGAAAGCTCTGGGTCGGGCGCGTGGATATAGAGGCTCTGCCCCTCGTGGTAGTGGTTGTAGGCCTGGTAGCCGTAGACCGACAGCAGCGGGAAGAGCGCGATAAGCTGGAGGCACTGGCGCAGCACGTTGGGGATGCTGATGTCGTCGGCGCGGTCGTCGTAGGAATAGAGGGTGAGCACGCTGCGCGCGAGGGTGTTCATCATGTCGCGGCTCGGCGCCTTCATGATGATGTCGCGCACAAAGCTGGTCGGAAGCGTGCGGTAACGGGCGAGCAGGGCCGAGAAATCCTTCAGCTGCCGTTCGCTGGGAAGCTGCCCGAAGAGCAGCAGGTAGACGGCTTCCTCGAAACCAAACCGCTTTTCGCGGATGAATCCGGAGACGAGGTCCTTGATGTTGATGCCGTGGTAGAAGAGCTTGCCCTCACAGGGGATGGTCGAACCGCTCTCGTCCACCATGCTGGACTGGATTTCGGAGATCTCGGTGAGTCCCGCAAGCACGCCCTTGCCGTTGATGTCGCGCAGGCCGCGTTTCACGTCCAGTTTCTCATACAGCGCGGGGTCAATGGCGCTGCCCTTCCGGCAGAGCTCGGAAAGGTCCAGTATTTCCTGCGTAATCTCGGAATACGGGTTGTTGGACGACATGTGTCACACTCCCTTTCTGTTCCTCTTTATGTTTTTATTGATTTAATGAATCACCTTATTATACCAAAAATTGTGGACAATTCGTTTCCAAACTTTGAATAACGCAAAGCCGCCTGTCGAATCGAATCTCGGCAGACGGCCATCCGTCATGGCGCACACGGCCGCGGGGCAGGCCCGGCGGTCCCGGTTACAGCTTACAGAGGGACGAAACATTCTCCCAGTTTAGTATGGTGTTATTATAGCACATTTTCCCCGTTTCGGCAACCCCGCTAGAAAAATCTCCCTGACAAAAAGAGACCGCCCAACGGGCGGTCTCCCATCTCCGATCGCCATACTTCCATCGGATTTCTCCTGACGTCCGGGCGGCGTCACCCGCCCGGCGCGAGATAGGGCGCGAGGTAGGCCGAAAACGCGGAGGGCAGCGGATAGTCCTCCCGCAGCCCCCTGGGATCGATCCACTCGAGCCCCTCCCCCGTCTGCGCCTCCTCGACGGTGACGCGGTAGCCGGTCATGTGCCACTCGATGTGGGTGAAGATGTGCTTGGCCGGGCCGAGCGGCTCCACCCGCAGCGGGGCCAGCCCCAGCGTCCGCGCCGCCTCGACGGCGCCGGCACCGTCGAGCGCGCCCGGCAGGTTGGGCAGCTCCCACAGACCCGCCAGCAATCCCTTCGCCGGGCGGCGGCGCAGCGCGAGCAGCTCGTCCCGCACGAGCAGGAGCACGGTGCGCTCCTCGACGCGGCGCGCCTTCTTCGCGGCCTTGACGGGATAGGCTGTTTCGTTTCCCGCCGCGTGCGCCGCGCAGAGGCCCGCGAGCGGGCAGCGCCCGCAGGCGGGCGGGCCGTTCGGCGCGCAGACGGTCGCGCCCAGCTCCATGAGCGCCTGGTTGAACGCCCCCGCGCGCCCGGCGGGGATGATCCCGCGCACCGTCCGTTCGGCGGCGCGCTTGACCGCGGGGTCCGCGATGTCGCTTGCGTCCGCCGTCAGCCGGGAGAGCACCCGCAGCACGTTGCCGTCCACGGCGGGCTCGGGAAGGCCGAACGCGATCGACGCGACCGCCCCGGCCGTGTAGGGGCCGACGCCCGGCAGCGTCAGCAGCGCCTCGTGGGAGGCGGGCAGTTCCCCGCCGTACGTTTCCATGATCACCCGCGCGGCCTTCCGGAGGTTGCGGGCGCGGCTGTAGTAGCCGAGTCCCTCCCACAGCTTCAGCAGCTCCCGCTCGTCGACGGCGGCCAGCTCCGCCGGACCGGGCAGCGCGCTGATAAACCGCGCGAAATACCCCTTGACCGCCTCCACGCGGGTCTGCTGGAGCATGATCTCGGAGATCCACACGCGGTAGGGGGTGACCTCCCGCCGCCAGGGCAGGTCGCGGGCGTTTTCCGCGTACCAGCCGAGCAGCGGCTCTACAATCTTCTCCAGCCTCACGGCAGCTTTCGCATCCGTTCCACCAGCTTGCGGTAGACGGGGTACATCTCCGGTTCACTGCTGTAGCTTTCGATCTCGCTGATCGGGATCCACTGCACCCCGCTGTTCTCGTCGCTCTTGACGGCCAGCGGCTGGTCCTCCGGCGCGGCCAGCAGGTAGGAGACCGACAGGTGCAGGTGGGTGGGAACGTATTTTCCCCGTTTGACATGCCCCGGCACCGTCAGCACGTCCAGCCCCGCGATCTCCCGGGAGAGGGGCGACACCCGCAGGATGCCCGTCTCCTCGCGCGCCTCCCGCAGCGCGACCGCGAGCAGGTCGGGCGCGCCGTCCGCGTGGCCGCCCGTCCACGCCCACGAGCGGTAGATGTTGTGCCACGCCATCAGCGTCTTGTCGCGCGTCTCATTGACGATAAAGCCCGACGAGGTGATGTGTCCCGCGAGGCATTCGCGGGTGAGCACCGTATCGGGATAATGCTCGATCATCGAGAGGATGAGCGCCTGGTCGGCGGCCTCCTCCTCCCCGCGCGGCCGGTAGGCCGCGATCTCTTCACGGTAGTTCAACTTGCTGTCATTCCTTTCGATAGAGCGGTTCCCCCGCCTTGATGGTCGCCAGCACCCGCAGGTTTTTCAGCTCCTCCGCCGGGACATCCAGCGGATTGCGGTCGAGCACGACCAGATCCGCCCGCTTGCCCGCGCGGATGGTCCCCTTCCGGTCCTCCTCAAAATACTGGAAGGCGGCGTTCGCCGTGACTCCGCGCAGCGCGTCCGTTACGGAGAGCCGCTCCTCCGGGCCGAGCGCAACGCCCGCCCTGGTGCGCCGGTTGACCGCGCACCAGACGGTGAAGAGCATATCCGGCTGGATGACCGGCGTGTCCTGATGGAAGGTGTAGACGGCCCCCGCCTGGAGCGCGCTCGCGGCGGGGCTGATCTTTTCGGCGCGGGCGGCGCCGAAATTCTTGAGGTGCACGTCCCCCCAAAACCAGGTGTGCGCCACGAAGAAGGAGGCGATCATGCCGAGCTTCGCCATCTCGGCGAGCTGATCCTCCCGCACGAGCTGCGCGTGGATCATCACCGGGCGAAGCCCCAGGTCCCCGCCCGCGACCTTTTGGTAAGCGCCGATGAGCTGTCCGCAGGCCGCGTCGCCGTTGCAGTGCACGAGCTGCTGCACCCGTTCGTCCACCGCCTGCCGCACAAAGGCCTCCAGCTGTTCGTCGGTATAGGAGGGGTAGCCCCGGTAGCCGTCCGCCGCTCCCTCATAGGGCTCGCTCATCCACGCGGTGCGTCCCTGCGGCGAGCCGTCGAGGAAAATCTTATATCCGCCGATGCGCAGGTTCCCGCGGTACCGGCCGTACCACCCCGGGTTCTCCCTGAGAAGCCCGGGGCACTGCTTCTGATCGAGGTAGCTCACCACGTCGAGCCGGAGCTTCCCCGCCTCCGACATCCCCTTCAGCAGCTCCCACTCGGCCGGGCGGGTCAGGCCGTCCTGCGCCGTCGTGATGCCGTACCGCAGGTAGGCGTCCTGCGCCATCTCCATCTGGCGGAACCGCTCCTCCTCCGAGGGCAGAGGGACCGCGTTGGAACGGGAGATGAACGCCGTCTCCTCAAGGTAGCCGTCCGGTTCCCGGGAGCCGTCCACCCTGCCGATCCGCCCGCCGTCCGGATCGGGGGTGTCCGCGGTGATCCCCAGCTCCCGGAGCGCCGCCGAATTGACCGCCCCCATATGTCCCGACGCGTGGGAGATCAGCACGGGATTGTCCGGGGCGGCGCGGTCGAGCGCCTCCCGGCCGGGGTGGCGGCGCTCCTTCAGGTCGTTGTGGTCGTAGCCGAACCCGCAGATCCATTCGCCCGGCTTCACCCGGCCCTTTTCCCGGTAGTCCGCGATCCGTTTGACCACCTCCGCGATCTCCCGGCACCCCTCTAGGGATACGAGCCCGAAGGTCTGCGCGCAGGAGGTGATGTGGCTGTGCGGGTCGATGAAGGAGGGCATCAGCGTGCGACCCCGCAGGTCCGCGCGCTCCGCGCCCGGGAAGGAGGCCAGCAGCGCCTCCTTCGTCCCCAGCTCCCGGATGACCCCGTCCTCCACAAGCAACGCCTCGGCGCGTCCGCCGCCTTCGAGCGTGAGGATGTCCCCGCCGTAATAAACCGTCCGTTTCATACCGCGCCCCCTTTTTGGTTTCCCCACTATTCTACCACAGCGCGGTGGGAAAATCCAATCAAAAAGCCGCCCGGCGTCAGCCGGGCGGCCCGTCCGCGTGGGGTTATTGGAGCTGCGCCTTTCCGCCCACGGCGACCGCGCATTTCCGGATCCGGGCGTACGCCTCCCCGTCCGAGTAGTAGTTCTTTCCGCCGAGCGAGAGCAGCGTCAGTGGCTGCGGGTCCTGCCCGTCGCGCAGGCGGTCCGTGTTGGGGTCGAGGTAGAGCTTCACCTCCGAGCCGTCCGCATAGGAGAGGGTAAGGCTCGCGCCGTCCGTCTCGGCCGCGCCGCCCAGCCGCCAGTCGTCGGGCACCGGGCGGAACCGCCCCAGCTCGTTCATCACGTAGGTGACGGGCGAGACCTCCTCATACCGGCCGCGCCGCGTCAGCGTCGCGGCGGTCATCTGCTTGCCGTTGCCGATCATGATGCCGATCTCCATCGGTTTTTCAAGCGCCAGCCGGTCGGCGGGCTCGGTGACCGTGAAGGGCGCGGACACCCGCAGGCTGCGGTTGCCGCAGCGCAGGAGCTTGACGACGCGGTACCGCGCCGGGACGAGCGTCTCCCCCACCTGGGAGAGGTCCACCTCGCAGGAGGCTTCGCTCCCGGCGGGCAGGACGCCCGCCCAGTCGTCGAACGCCCCGTCGAAGGGGACTGCGGTCCATTTGTCCTTCAGGTACGCCTCGAGCGCGAACACCGCGTCGAAGCTCGCCTCGTCCCCCGTGTTGTTCCGGATCAAAACAGAGAGCTTCTCGGTCCCTTCGGGACAGCTCTCCTCCTCCGCCGCCATCTCGATGGGGATGAACCGCGCCACCGTCAGCTTTCCTCCCGACGCGCCGGACAGGCGCAGGTAGGCGGTGCTGCCGCCCGAATCGACGCTGTGCTCCCACTCGATGGCCGCCGAGGCATAGACCCGCTCGGTGATCCCGCGCAGGTCGTCCGCAAGGCTCCCGTCGCGTGTGCGGTCGACCGTGCAGAGGATTTCCTTCCCGTCGTAGGCGAGGTCGTAGACGATCGGCCCGCCCGTTTCCCCGTAGGAAGCGACGCGCACCGAGGCCGGCGTCCTGCTCTCCACCCCCGAAAGGAAGGTGTCGAGCTTTTCGCGGTTGCCCAGCGCGGATGCGCCTTCACGCGAGACGACGTCCCCGTTGGCGAGCGCCGTCTCGGCCGGATACTCCTCCGGCAGGTCGGAGAGCGCCATGCGGGTGCTGTCCGAAGCGAGGCCGAACTCAAAGGCATAGGAGGCGCTCCCCTGCTCCCACTCGGCCGCGACCTCATAGATATAGGACCCCGTGCCGGGGACCTCGATCCTCAGGTCGCGCAGCGTCTGCGTCTGGGGCTCCGCGCCAAAATTCCCGCGGTCGGAGAGGTCCCAGCGGCTGACGGTGACCCGGTCGGGACGCAGGCCGAAGGACAGATCGATCCGCCCGACGCTCACGCGCCGCAGCAGGATCGGCATCCGGTAGCCTTCGTCGAGCGGGTGCGGCGCGTCCGCGATCTCCTTCGAGCCGTCCCCATAGTCCCACTCATAACCGCCGGTCGCCGCCGTGGCGCGCTCCGCGCCGTAGGCCAGCGTCAGCTCCGGGAGCTCCTGCCGCGCGGGCGACGATTTGAGCAGCGCCGACGCGGGCAGTCCCGCGGATACAAGCAGGAGCAGCGCAAGCGCTGCTCCTGAAAATTTCCGTAAAAGCTTCATCCTGTTGTCCTCCCCCGGCAAAACGCCGCTCTCTGATGTGGGAAGCCTATTTCGTCTCGTCGTAGCGGATCGGCTCCACCCGGTCGCCGGTATAGTCGTCGATGCCGTAGACGACCGTGACGCCGTCCTGCGTCTCCCTGACCAGCTTCGCGTAGGTGTAGCCGCTGTAGGTGTTTTTTTCCTGGCCCTCGGTACGGGTGTTGTCCTCGTCGCAGTGGACGCGGAAGCCGTCAAAATAGAGGTCGCGGATGATCGGGCCGCCCCGGTCGAAATCCGTCACGCGGATGATGAGCTGCGTCCACTGCGCGGGGCTGGCCTGCTGCGCGTTCAAGAGCTCCTCGAGCGCCTGCACGTTTTCGATCCCGCCGCCGCTGATCACCACGTCCCCGTTCTCAGCAGCCTCCTCGGGCGTGTAGGGGTCGGGAAGCAGTCCCTGGTCGACCGGCAGGTGGGGCGGATGGGGCGCGTCGGGCGGGTAGAGCCGGATCGACGCGGCGATCCGTACCGCCTCGTCGAGGGTCATATCGTTGGTGAGCACCATATAGGAATACTGGTTGTCGTTCCACAGCACAAACTGGCTGCCGCGGTTATCCATTTTATAGGCGGTCTCGCCGCCCAGGTCGAACTCCTCGAGCTGGGAGCCCTCGGTGTTGATCGCCATCGTCCCGCTGCCGAGGATCGACTGCTGGAAGGAAATCATATCCCCCTCCGCGTTGGTGTAGGTCGACCAGTTGATGCTGTCGGCGAGCATCTGCTCGGTGAGGCGGAATCCGTCCGGCAGGTAGGCGGGCTGGTACTCGGCGAGGGTGAACTCCGCCACGCCGGCGGCGCCGTCGACCGGCTCGTAGGTGATGCTCGAGTACTCGGGGAACTTCTCCTCCACCATCTTGAAAAGGCCCTGCTTCCACGCGTCGACGCTCAGGACGCAGGCGGAAAAGCCGACCACGGCCGCCACCACGATCACCGCGGCGCGGCGCGCGAAGGCGGTCATCCGCCGCTGCCACGGGCTGCGTTTCTCCGCCTGAATCATCCGCCGCATCCGTTCTTCAAATTCCCCGGAGAACACATGATCGAGCTTTGCGTCGTCCGGAAGCCGCGCGAGCATTCGTTCGCGCGCCTCGCCGAAAGCCTTTTCCAGCAGGTCGTCATGAAGCTCTGTCATATGTTCACCTCCTCCGTCAGGAGCTCCTGCTCCAATTTCTTTTTTGCGCGCTGAAGCCGCTTTTTGACGTTTTCCTCGCTCAGGTTCAGCATCGAGGCGATTTCACCCGTCGAAAAGCCGTTGTCGTATTTCAGCATCAGCACGCTTCGGTAACCCTCCGGCAGCCGGTCGATCAGGTCCATCAGGTGCATGTAGCCCTCGCGTGACTCCACCTCGTCCACCGGGACCGCGGCGGTATCCGCCGTCCAGTTTTCGAGCTCGTCGAACGAGACCACCGCCTTTTTCTTGCGGCTGTTATAGAGGTTGATCGAAATGTTCCTTACAATTATAACCACAAAGCTTTTGGTTTGGGGACACTCCACCTCGCCAATATTTTGCATGTGGTCGAGGATGCGCAGGAAAGCCTGGTGCACCGCGTCCTCGGCGAGCTGCGGGTCGCGCAGGATGCTGTTCGCCGTATAGAACATCACCTGGCGGTAGGTCAGGTAGACCTGTTCAAACTTCGTCCGCTCCCGCTCGCTGTCGAGCGCGGCCAGATACACCAGCATTCCTTCACCGCCCTTTCCTCCCGTGGATTATACCGAAAAAAGTATACCATACCTTTTCCCCGAACAAAAGGCCCTCCGCCGAATTTCCGGGCGGCCCCGCCGGGTTCAGTGCTCCCGGATGTACTTCTTCAGCTCGGAAAGCGGGATCGCGGGGCTGAAGAGGTACCCCTGGTAATATCTGCACCCGAGCGTGCCGAGCGCCTCAAGCTGCGCGGGCGTCTCCACATACTCCGCCACCACGCGGAAGCCGAGCGATTCGGACAGCCGCACGATCGTGGAAATGATCTCCCCGGTGCGGGGATTGTCCGTCATTTCCCGTACGAGCGAGCCGTCGAGCTTGACCATGTCGAACTGGCTGTCCTGCAGGTAGAGCATCGAATTGTGCCCCATGCCGAAATCGTCCATGATGATCCGCGCGCCCGTCTCCCGCAGCGCCGCGAGCCGTTCGGTCATCTGCGGCGCGCCGGACAGCGCGTCCTGTTCGGTCAGCTCCACGCCGAGCCTCCCCGGCGGGATGTGGTAGCGTTCGATCGCCTTTTTCACGAGCTCCGGCGCGCCAGGCGCGGTCAGCTGCCCGGCGGTCAGGTTGCAGGAGATCTCCAGCTCCCGGCAGCTCCATTCGCTGAGCGCCGCCAGGTCACGGCAGGCCGTGTCCACGACGAACGCGGCCAGCTCGTCCGCGAAGCCGCCCTCCGCCGCCAGCGCGACCGCGAGCGGCGGGTACACGAACCCGCCCGGCCCATGCTCCCAGCGCAGCAGCGCCTCCGCGCCCCACACGCGCCCCCGCGCGTCGGTCTGGGGCTGGTAGTAGAGCCGCACGCCCCCGCTGCGCAGCGCGTAGCGCAGATCCTCCGCCAGCAGCTTTGCCATCGAGCCGAGCTGGCCGCCGCGCGCCAGCAGCGCCGGGCGTTCGCCCGCCGCCTCGCAGGTCCGGACCTCCCCGGCCAGCCGTTCCATCTGCTTTTCCAGCGACCGCAGCTGGCGGGCCTGCGCGAGGCGCACAAAGGGCAGGTAGATGCCCACGCCGACCGCGAGGTTCACCAGCTGGAGCAGGCTCCCCGCGACTGACCCGGTCGCGGCGTAGCCGCTCAAAAAGATCGGGGTCGTCCATTCGACCGTGTGAATCGCGACGGGCACCAGCCCCGCCAGCGTCGCCAGATAGCTGATGACCGTCAGCACGAGCGGCGTGCAGAGGAAGGGCACCAGGTAGATGGGGTTGAGCACGATGGGGACGCCGAACATCATCAGCTCGTTGATGTTGAAGAGCACCGGCACAAGCGCCATCTTGGAGAGCCCGCGGACGTTTTTGCGCCTGTCGCACAGGAAGATGGCGACGACCAGGCAGAGCAGCGTCCCGCAGCCGCCGAAGAGCACGAAGGTGTCGAAAAAGGTCTTGGTGGCGATTTCGGTGGGGGCCTGCCCGGCCGCGAGCCGGACAAGGTTCACGTCCATGCCCGTGCGGAAGACCTCGTGCGCGACCCCGTCGAGCACGTTGCTCCCGTGGATGCCGAAGAACCACATCAGATGCATCAGCAGGATGAAGAGCAGCCCGCTGTCCAGCCCCCGCCCCATCCGCAGGAAGAGCCCCTCGAACCAGCCGGAAAACGCCACCGAGTAATCGGCGCCTCCCAGCGCGCGGGTGAGCAGGACGCCCAGCAGGGCGAAGAGGCCGATCACCAGGCAGGCGGGCACGATCGCGGAGATCGACCGCTGGAAGGCGGAGTCCGAGCCGTCGGTGTAGGAGCGCATCCGGATGGAGAACCGCTCGGACAGCAGGGTGAAAAGCGCGCAGCTGGCGATCGTCACCACGATCGCGCCGAACAGCCGCGAGCTCTCAAAGGCCGCGAAGGTAAAGCCCTCCGGCCCGTAGGTGAACGCGAGGTAGGCGCAGAGGCTGACGAAGGGGAGGGTCCCCCGGTGTCCGGCGGGCGTCTCCTCCTCGTAGCTGTAGCTGATCGTCAGCAGCATGATCAGCGAGATGACGCCGAGCGTCGCGTCGCGCACCACCGTCAGCAGCAGCCGGAGCGACCCGCTCCACAGCCCGTCGAGCAGCGCCTGCCAGCCGCCGACCGGGAGGCTCAGAAGCAGCAGCGCAAAGGAGCCCACCAGGATTTCCGGAATGGCGAGCACCATTCCCCGGCGGACCGACGTGAGTATTCGATTGTCCTCGATGCCCCCGTAGAGGCGTTCCAGGACGCTGGGCGACGATTTCACCGCGTTCACCGTCCGATCTCCAACGCCGCCGCTCCGGCGCGCGTCGGCCATTTAATCTGTGTGTCCGGGGGCGCCGTCCCCGGGTCCCCCGTGGTAAAAGACGACCCTTTCCCTTGAGGTTTTCGCCTCGTAGAGCGCCATATCCGCCTTTTTGAACAGCGCGTCAAAATCGGGCGCGTCCGGGGGATAAAACGCGGCGCCGGCGCTGCACGAGCAGACGAAGCCGTCCACCTCGAAAACGCAGATCTTCTCAGCCCTCAGGGCGATCCGCAGCCGCTGCCTGTACTGTTCCAATTCATCCACGCCGAAACTGGTGCCTCCGTTTCATCTGATGGCTTCTTCCATGAAACACGGGTCAGGTCTCCGCTTTTACCAGCAGCACCACCGCCTCCACGTGCGCGGTGCGCGGGAACATGTCGACCGGCCGGCAGCGGACCGTCTCATACCCGAGGCGGGCGAACACGGCGCAGTCGCGGGCCATCGTGGCGCTGTTGCAGGAGACCATAACGACCCGCCCGGGAGCCATTCGCGCGACCGATTCGAGCACCGCCTCCTCGCAGCCCTTGCGCGGCGGGTCGAGGATGACCACGCCGGGGCGGATCCCCTCCCGCGCGAGGCGCGCGGCGGCTTCCGCCGCGTCGGCGCAGAAGAAGCGTGCGTTGGAAATGCCCGCGCGGCGCGCGTTGGCGACCGCGTTTTCCACCGCCTGCGGCACGACCTCGACGCCGATCACCTCTTTGCAGCGGCCCGCCAACGAAAGCCCGATCGTGCCCGCGCCGCAGTAGAGGTCGATCACCGTCTCCTCCCCGGTGAGCGCGGCGAAATCGGCGGCCACACCGTAGAGCCGTTCGGCGCCGGGGCTGTTCACCTGGTAGAAGGACTGGGGGGAGAGGTCGAACTCCACCCCGCAGAGCACGTCGCTGATCTGCCCCTTCCCATAGAGCACGCGGGTCTCCCGCCCGAGGATGACGTTGGTCGGGCGGTCGTTGACGTTGAGGACGATCGATACGATCCGCGGGTCGCAGGCGCGCAGGCGCTCGACCAGCTCCCGCTCGTGCGGGAGGCGGTCGCCGTTGACGACGAGGCAGACCATCGTCTCGCCCGAACGCTGCCCGGCGCGCAGATAGACGTGCCGCACAAGGCCCGTCCCCGCCGTTTCATCATAGACGGGGACGCGGCAGTCCCGCAGGTAACCAAGCACCGTCTCCAGGATCCGCGCGAAGCCGGGTGGCTGGAGGCGGCAGTCGTGGCAGTCGATCACCTCATGGGTGCGCGGCGCGAAAAAGCCCGCCGCGAGCTTCCCCTTCTGCATCCGGACGGGGTACTGCGCCTTGTTGCGGTAGCCCTCCGTCCGGGGCGACGGCAGGATCGGCTCCACTTCCAGTTCGATCCCGCCGATGCGACGCAGGTTCTGCTGGACGAAGGCCTGCTTGTAGCGCAGCTCCGCCTCATAGGAGACGTGCCGGAAGACGCAGCCGCCGCACCGGCGGCTCACCGGACAGTCGGGGGGGACGCGGTCGGGCGAGGAGGTCAAAACCTGCTCGATCTTCCCGAAGCAGTGGGTCTTGTTGACCTTGACCAGCCGCACCAGCAGCCGGTCCCCCACCGCCGAGGCGGGCACGAAAACCGCCATGCCGTCCAAATGCCCGACGCCGCTGCCTTCATGGGTCATATCGGTGACGTCGAGCGTCACCAGGTCGTTCTTCCGCGGCATCCGCCCACCCCTTTGCATTTCGGACAATCTATGCTATACTCATCCTGTATTTTCCGTTGAATTGCCGGCTCTCCGGATATTGTATCACAGTTTTTGGGCGGGTACAACCGGATTCTCCCGCGCCGATTGTGTTGCCCCGGTGAAGCCGCGTTGACGACAGTGTGAATTTGTTGCAGTAAATCGCGGGAAAAGCCGCACCTATTGATCGGTATGCCGGAAGGGGGTGGCACTTTGGAAACCGCCGCGCGGGCCAAAACCGGCCCGAAACCCATGATCAGCGTGCGCCATCTGCGCAAGGTCTACCGCATCGGCGATGAAAAAGTCGTCGCCCTCGCGGACATCAACCTGGAAATTTTAAAGGGGCAGGTCGTCTGCATCGTCGGGACCTCCGGTTCCGGCAAATCCACCCTGCTCAACCAGCTCGCGGGGCTTGAAAAGCCCACCCGCGGCTCGGTATATATTGGAAAGACCAACATTTCCCGCCTGTCGGAAAACCAACTCGCGATCTTCCGGCAGCGGTTTTTGGGCTTTGTCTTCCAGTCCTATAACCTCCTGCCAACCATGACCGCGCTCGAAAACGTCTCCCTGCCGATGATCTTCAAGGGGGTCTCCAAATCGAAGCGCAACAAGGCGTCGATGGCGATGCTCGCCGCGGTGGGGCTCAAAAAGCGCGCCCACCACAAGCCCACCCAGATGTCGGGCGGCCAGCAGCAGCGCGTGGGCATCGCGCGCGCGTTTGTCTCGCGGCCGAAAGTGGTTTTCGCGGACGAGCCGACCGGCAACCTCGACACCCGGACGACCATCGACGTCATGCGCATGATGGTCCGGTTCGCTCGCCGGTACCAGCAGACGCTCATCATCGTTACCCACGACCCCGAGATCGCCGACTACGCCGACCGGGTCATCACCCTGATCGACGGCGCGATCACCTCGGACGTCACCCATACGCCGATCTACGACGGGACCGCCGACGCGGATTCCCTGCCGCCCGAATCGGTGCTTCCCGAGGAGCCAAAGCTCCCGGAAGGGCCCATCCCGGCCGAGGAGGAGCTCCCCCTGCCGCCCGACGACGAGCCGCTGATCCTTCCGGACGACGGGGACGCGCCCTGTGCTCCGCCGCCCGCCCCGGCGGCCGCTGAAGAAGAAAAAGGAGAACTGCCGATATGAACCATCTTTCCAGCCGCGTGATCTCCCTCGTGCTCGCCGTGATCTTCCTCTTTTCGGCGGCGGGCATCTCCTTTGCCACGCTCTTTCGGGGCACGACCGTCTACGCAGAGGAGGGCGATACCGCCGGCACCTCCACGCAGGTGGAATCCCAGGCGCCGAAGGAGGAACCCGACGCGGTGCTCTCCTCCTCCCGGGCGGGCAGCCGCATGCTTGCCGCCGCGAACGAACCCAAAACAGGGGAAGGGACCGACACCGGCGATAAAAACGACGAACAGGATCCCTCGCCGAATGAGTACAGCATCCAAGGCGTCGAGTTCTGGCTTGGCGGAGAGCGTAAACAGGAAGTATCCAGCGGTCAAACCGTTGATCGAATGGTCATCACCATCGTCGACACCCGGTTCAGCTACAAGGACTACAAGGACCTTTCCGGCGGCGAAGGCGACAGCGATGAAGTGCGAAACAAAAACTTTTTCGCCAGCCTCAATTCGGAAAACTTTAAATCGGAATCCGAACCCTCGTTTGTATTCAAGGAGGGAAAGAAGGACTCTGTCTATTACACGGTTACATATGCAAGCGTTCGTTACACTGGGGAGAGCAAGACTCTGCGCCTCTCCGTCTCCTACCCGCCCGCGTGGGGCATCGGCATGACCGATTTCAGCAAGGAGCTCAACGAGCTCAAGGTGAAATCCCCCTCGAGCGAGCGGGAGCACAACAAGAACGACGACGATGACGACGACTCCTCCAGCCGCCCGGATATCGCGCCGCCCACTCCGACGCTGATCGTGTCGGAGTTCGACTACGGCGGCGCGAGCGTGGCCGCGGCCAGCGACTTCTCCCTCAAGCTGCGTTTTACCAACACGAGCAAAAAGCTCCCGATCGACAACATCGTCATCAAGATCACGGTGCCCGAGGCGTTCACCCTCAAGGGCTCCTCCAACACCATCTACCTTGAAAAGATGTCGCGCGAGTCGTCGATCGAGCGCACGATCGCGCTGTCGGTCAAGCCGGGCGCGGAACCGATCTCCCACGCGATCAAGCTCGACTTTGCCTATGAGGCGGTCATCGACGAGGCGCGCAAGCAGCTGACCTCCGAGCAGGAGATCAGCATCCCCGTCACCCAGCTCGACCGCTTCACCCTCAACCCCGTCGAGGTCCCCTCCGAACTCTATGTCGGGGACGACACGAGCATCGAGGTCTCCTTTGTCAACAAGGGGAAATCCCCCATCTACAACGTCTCCGCCGAAATCGCCGGCAACATCGCCCAGCCCGGCCAGCGCCAGTTCATCGGCAACATCGAGGCCGGCAAGGAGGATTCCGCCGATTTCCAGCTCGGCGCCCTGGAGGGCGGCGAGGTCAAGGGCGAGATCATCATCACCTACGAGGACGCGAACATGCACGTCACCGAGATCCGCGAGCCCTTCACGACGACCGCGATCTCCTTCTCGATGCCCTCCGACGACGGCATGGACGCGATGAACCCGATGGACGAGGTCCCCGAGGAGACGCCCTGGTACCAGACGATCCCCGTCTGGGGCTGGATGGTCGGCGGCGTGGTGCTCATGATCTTCGCGGCCTTCCTGATCAGGCTCATGCTCGCGCGCCGTAAGGAGGACGAGGCCTTCCTGGAGGACGACGATGAAGATATCTGATATGATTTCCATGTGCTTTGGAAATCTCTTCCGCCGAAAGATGCGTTCCATCCTCACCGTGGTCGGCGTGGTGGTCGGCACCTGCGCGATCGTCGTCATGATCTCCCTCGGCCTCGGCATGAACCTCCAGCTCGAAAACACCCTCGCGCAGATGGGCAGCCGCCTCACCACCATCAGCGTCTACAACTACCGCTACAGCGGGATGGGCGAGGGCGACGCCGCCGTCATGGACGACAAGGCGGTCGAGCAGATGCAGAACCTTCCCGGCGTCGAGGTCGCGACCCCCATCTATTCCCCCGGCCTCCAGGCGCGCATCTACACGGGCAAGGACGACCGTTACCAGATGGAGCTGTGGGACATCACCGGCATGTATGCCAAAGCCATGCCCAAAATGGGCTACACGCTGCTCGAGGGGGAATACCCCACGGGACCGCAGACCGAAAAGAAAAAGCCGATCTATGTGGTGGTCGGCGAATACACCGGCTACAGCTTCCAGGACAGCAAGAAAAAGTTTGACAACTACCGCTGGCCCGAGACGGACGAGAACGGCGAGCTCAAGCAGAAGCCGTTCGTCGACATCATGAACGACGAGCTCATCCTGCGCAGCAACAAGCAGGACGAGGACGATCCCGACAGCACCCAGTTCTCCCGCGAGATCAAGCCGGTCGGGCGGGTCAAGCAGGACTACGACAAGGGCTGGGAGACCTCGCAGGGCATCATCATGGACATCGAGGACATCAAGTGGCTCGAGGCGGAATACAACCGCGTCAACAAGATCAAGACCAGCACCCGCAACAACAAGGGCTACAGCAACGTCACCGTCAAGGTCGCCACGATGGAGGATGTCGAGCCGGTTCAGGAGGCCATCAAGGCGATGGGCTTCGAGACGAACTCGGCCGAGGACGTGCGCAAGCCGATGCAGGAGCAGGCCCGCCAGCAGCAGATGTTCCTGGGCGGACTGGGCGGCATCTCCCTGCTCGTCGCGGCTATCGGCATCACCAACACGATGATCATGTCGATCTATGAGCGGACCCGCGAAATCGGCGTCATGAAGGTGCTCGGCTGCAAGGTCAAGAACATCCGCTCCGTCTTCCTGATGGAAGCCGGGGTCATCGGCTTTGTCGGCGGCATCATCGGCGTTATCCTCAGCTATTTCATCTCCTTTTTGATGAACTACTTCAACTTCTCCTTCGGCGGGGACAACAGCGGCATGTCGATGCGCTATATGGGCTACTACGGGGGCGGCGGCGAGCAGGCCGCCGCGCAGGTCTCCCTCATCCCGCCGTGGCTCGTCGTGGCGGCGATCCTCTTCGCCACCCTCATCGGCCTGATCTCCGGCATCCTGCCCGCCAACCGCGCGATGAAGATTTCCGCCCTCGAGGCGATCAAGCATGAGTAAACCGAAAAAGCGCCTCCGCGCGCTCCCGTTTCTCCTGCTCCTGCTGGCCGCAGCGGTCCTGCTGACCGCCCGCACACAGGCTGAGAAACAGAAGTACATCGACACGCGCCCCGACACGCCCCTGATGGCCTCCCTGCGCGCACAAAGCCCCAACCACAGCCTTGACCTCGACGAACTGGTCGCCTCTCCCCTGCCCGCCGAGCAGGACGCAGGCCCCATCCTCTATAACGCGACCTTCTATCCCGACGCGCGCACCGTCGTCTGTACGGTCAGCGTCCCCGGGGGAGGAGAGACGGCGCCCTACCTCGTCCGGTACGACCGCAGGCCGATTCCCGGCCGGCACGACCCCGGCGAGGACCGCTACGGGGTGCGCAGGCTCTATTTCGAGGAGGTCTCCGTGCCCCGGTTCGGATGGCTCGACCTTGTGGACGCCGGCTCGCTGAACGGGATGGAGTATAACCCCTATGCCGATCCCCCGCCCGGCCGGGTGCGGTTCCTGCTCGACGAGGAGTATGCTTTCCCCCGTTAGCTTTGGCGCCCCGGCGGGCCTCTTCTCTTAGGTCTTCCGCCCAGCGGGCGCAGGGCCTGCCGGTAGTCGACCGGCGGCGAGTTCCTTTCTTGTTCGCCCAAGAAAGGAAGCGAAGAAGGCCAGTTCCGATAAATCAATCATCAAAAAATGCGGGCCGCTTCGCGGTCCGCATTTTATTATTCCTTTGGCACCCGGTAAGGAGCAACCCACTCATAGGGAATTTTCTTTTTGATCAGGAAGTCTTCCACTGCCTCGTCTATGATCTTCGACATCGGCACCAACGACTCTTCGCTATAACCCTTGATCGCCTTATACAGGCCCTTATCAACGGTCGTCGATAACCGATCTCTATTTTTGAGATCTCCGCTTACTTTGATTGTCGCCATTGCTATCAAAACCTTATCTGTTTAATAAGGTTATTATACAGCATAAACTTATTGACATTCCTACTTATTATGCTGTATAATATTATTACGCTTCATAAGTACGTTTGCTTTGGTGGACCGAATTTGCCTCGTTACCGTTTCCCTTGGTAACTCATCGGCAGTTACTCCCTTCTATAACGGCCGCCTTTGCAAAAAGAGCGCGCAGCGATCGCTGCGCGCCCTTTTCTATTTGCACCTTCCGTTCCCGGCTGTTGGGAGCGTCCGCAACCCGAATTGTGCCCACAGCTGGTGTACCCGTGGGGAGCGGCTGTAACCTGCGGGTACTGGCAAGGTACTCCAGGGGATTCCTAAGGGGGCGGCGGAGCCCCCTTAGGCGGACTTTTGGTTCCTTTTCGTCCGTCCGAAAAGGAACCCGTGGCGCGCGGCGGAACGCGCTCGTGATTCTTGCCGCTTGGAAAGCGGCAATTCCCGTCTACGCCCCGCCGGGCGCAGCGCGGCAAATCAAAGCCTGGCTTCAATCGCCGCAATGATCGCCTTGAGCGTCCGAATGCGGGCGTAGCGCTTGTCGTTCGACTCGACGACAATCCACGGCGCATAGGCGGTGTTGGTACGCAGGAGCATCTCGTCGACCGCCTTCTCGTAGTCGTCCCATTTGTCGCGGTTGCGCCAGTCCTCATCGGTGATCTTGTACTGCTTTTCCGGGGTGTTCTGGCGGTCGGTAAAGCGGGCGAGCTGTTCGTCCTTGTCGATGTGCAGCCAGAATTTGAGGATGATCGCGCCCCATTCGGCAAGCCCCCGCTCAAAGCGGTTGATCTCGTCGTAGGCGCGGCCCCACTCCTCGTCGGTGCAGAACCCCTCGATGTGCTCGACCATGACGCGGCCGTACCAGGTGCGGTCGAAGATCGCCACATGCCCGTCCTTGGGCAGCGCGTTCCAGAACCGCCAGAGGTGCGGATGGTTTTTTTCCAGGGCGGTCGGCGCGGCGATCGGGATGACCTCGTAGCCGCGCGCGTCGAGCGCCGCCGCCACCCGCTTGATGTTGCCGCCCTTGCCCGCCGCGTCCCAGCCCTCGTAGGCGAGGATCATCGGGATGCGGCGGCGGTAGAGCTCGTTGTGCAGCTCGGAGAGGCGTTTCTGGCAGTCCTTGAGCTGCTTGCGGTATTCCGCTTCCTCGATCGTGACGCTCAGGTCGATCTCCCGCAGGCGCGGCGCGGGCAGCGTCTTGATGTCGTCCGACACGCGGATGCCGGTGAACGGCTTTTCATAGCCGTTCTCCTTGCGCTCGATCGCCTGCTCCATCGCGCCGATCACCGTGGTAAAGACCTTCCAGGTCGCATAGCGGCGGTCGGTCGACGCCACCACCGTCCAGGGGGCGTTGTGCCGGTCGGTGCGGGAGATCATCTCATCGAAAATTTCCAGATATTCGCCATACCGGCGGTTGTGGTCCCAATCGGCCTTTGTCACGCGCCAGCGGGTCGATTTCTGATCGTCCAGCAATTTGAGCCGCTTCTTCTGCTCCTTCTTGGAGATGTGGAAGAAGAATTTCACCAGCACGTACCCGTCGTCGGTAATCTGCTGCTCAAAGTCCACGATCTCGTCGAACCGGTGGTTGAGATCGCGGCGGGTGAGGCGTTCCTCATCCCGCGCCACCGAAACCGCGCGGTACCAGCTCCGGTCGAAGATCGCCGTGTCCCCGTAGGTGGGCAGCGCCTGCCAGAAGGGCCGCATCCATGGGAACCGCCGCTCGTCCGCCGTCGGCGCGAGGATGCTGTGCACCGAAAAACCGCGCGGGTCGAGGTTAGTGATCAGGCGGGAGATCTTGTCCCCCTTGCCGGAGGCGCCCCACCCTTCAAAGACAAGCACCATCGGGATCTTCAGCGCGCGGATGCGCTGCTGAAGCACGCCGAGCTTCTGTTTCAGGCCGTCGGACACCGCGTCCCACTCCTCTTTTTCCATCCGAACATCCAAATCCAGATTTTCCAGCATCGTTCATTCCTCGCTTTTCATTCCGAGCTTCCTCCTATTGTGCCCGGTGCGGAGAGGTTTTTCCGCGGGCACATGAGCGGAGGGTTGTTACTCTTGATTATACAATATTTTTCCACTTTCTTCAACCAGAATCGTGCATGATTACAAAAACGGTCCGCCAATGGCGGACCGTTTCCTGTCAGAGCGTGGTTTCGATGAGGGAAAAGGCGGCGGGCTCGCCGCAGAAGGAGACCACATAGTCCCCGACGCGCCGGGTCACGAGGTCGTCCCGGCCGGCCGTTTCGACCTCCCGCAGCGGCAGGGTGATCCCCCGCCCATCCCGTTTGAGAAGCGCCTCCTTGCGGGTCCACACCGCGATCACCTCCTCCGGGCAGTCCGCGAGGGAACGCTCGGCGCCGGTAAAGAACCGCGCGGGGAACCAGTCGTGCAGCGTGCGGGAGGCCGGTTCCACGTCCACGCCGGCGGGGCGTTCCGAGAGTGCGACCGCCACCGCGCCGCGCGTGTGGGAGATGCTGATTTGAATTCCCGGGAAATCCGGCAGAAAGGGCTTTCCCCGCGCGTCCTTTTCGACGCGCGGGGGCTCGGGCAGGCCAAGCGCGCGCGCAAGCAGCGCGCGGGCCGCCGCCGAGAGGTCCCGCGCGCCGGTGCGCGCGAACCAGACGGCGTTTTCCATCACGCCTCCCCCTTCCCGTAGGCGACTACCCAGAAATCCGCCTCGGTCGTGAGGGTTTCCAGCGCCGCGAGCCGGGCCGCCCCCTCCGCTGGGGTCTTATAGTAATAGGGAGTCATCGAAAAGAGGCTCTCGATGAGGGCGCTCCCCTCCAGCGTAAAGGAATAGCGCACGCGGCGGCGGTCCGTGATATGGAACCCCTCCAGCTCGAAGGACTTGTCCGCGTTTTCATAGGGCGCGTCGTAGAGGACGCTTTTGAGCCCCCACAGGTGCCGGGCCGCCGGATAGGCGGCGACGAAATGCCCGCCCGGGGCGAGCCCGCGGGAAAATTCCCGCGGGCAGAGGGGGGAAAAGACGTTGTAGACGAGGTCGGCGCTCCCGTCCGCGAGCGGCAGAGCGAAGAGGCTTGCGACCGCGAAGCGGCCCCCGCGGCAGCGGCGGGCCGCGTGCCGGACGGCGGGCTTCGACAGGTCGACGCCGAAGAGGGCGGGAGCCCTCCCCGCCCCTTCCAGCGCTTCAAAGAGGCGAGCGGCGTAATAGCCCTCCCCGCAGCCCGCGTCGAGGATGCGGGGCGCGTCCCCGCAGAGAGCGAGGACCGTCCCGTTCAGCGCGTCGGAGAGCGGGGCGTAGCTGCCGCTGTCGAGGAACCGGGTGCGCCCCGCGACCATCTCCGCGTTGTCCCCCGGGTTGGGGCTGCTCTTTTGGTTGGCGAGCAGAAGGTTGACATAGCCCTGCGCGGCGATGTCGAAGGAGTGCCCCTCCGGGCACCGGCAGGCGTGCTCCCCCCACGCGAGGCTCCCGCCGCATACCGGACAACTGTACAAATCCATGTCCCTCCCGGTCAAGCTGTTTTATTCATTGTACCAGCCTTGCGCCGCCCCGTCAATTTCCGGTTGTGTCCGGCTTCCCATGCGTGTATAATGGTAGCTGGAATCGAATTGGAAGGGAAGAACCGCATGAAGATCAAACTCCTCGCCCTGGATATGGACGGCACGACGCTCAAAAGCGACCATGTGACCGTCTCCCCCGCAAACCGCGCGGCCATCGAGGCCGCCAACGCGCGCGGCGTGTTCGTCGTGACCGCCACCGGCCGGATGCGCCACCGCCTGCCCGAGGCCATCGAGCAGACGCCGGGGCTCCATTACGCCGTCACCTGCAACGGCGCCTCCGTCTTCGACCTGCGCAGGGAGGCCCCCCTCTACGCCAACCCCATCCCCATGGACACGGCGCTGCGCGTCTTCGACACGCTCGCGCCCTTTCCCGTCTTTATCGAAATCTACAGCGGCGGCTTCGACTACGTCGAACGGGGCCGCATCCCCTATATCGAAGCCTCCGGCTTTTCCGAGAGCCGGATGAAAAACCTCCTGCGCGGCCGCCGCACCGTCGAGGACCAGCGGGAATACCTGCTGCATCCCGCCGCCCCGGTCGAGAAATTCAACGTCCCCTACCTGCCGCCCGAACACCAGCAGGCGGTGTGGGAAGCGATGCGCGGGGTGGAGGGGGTCGCCCTCACCTCGTCGGTCGCGCAGAACATCGAAATCAACGCCGCCGGCACGGACAAGGGGGACGGCCTGCGGTTCCTCTGCGAATACCTGGGCGTCGCGCCCGACGAGGTCATGGCCGTCGGGGACAGCCGCAACGACCTGGAGATGCTCACCTTCGCCGGGCTGGCCGCCGCCCCCGCCAACGCCACCGACGACATCAAGGCGGTCGCGGACTGGGTCGGCCCCTCCAACGACGACGACTGCGTCGCCCGGGCGATCGAACGGTTCCTGCTCTGAGCTTCGCCCGCAAAAGAAAAATGCCCGCGCCGCGGGTATTTTTGCGCGCCGAAGGCGCGCGGCCCTTTTGCGGGCGGGCGGCTGGGAGCCCAAAAAGACGAAACGGCGCCCCGCCGGCGCCGGGAACAAAATACGGCGCGGCGTCCGGCCGCGGCGGGAGGAAGGTTATGGCACCAAAAATCAAGAAATTCCTGCTGATCACCGTCAGCACCCTGATCATTGTGGCGGGCACCTATTTCTTCAAATTCCCCAATAACTTTTCCTTCGGCGGCGTGACCGGCATCGCGGTCGTGCTCGCGCGCGTCATGCCCTTTTCCGCCGCGTCGATCAACTTCGTCATCAGCATGGCGCTGCTTGCCGTCGGCTTCTGCTTCCTCGGCAGGGGGTTCGGCCTCATGACCGCCTACTCGAGCGTGCTCCTGTCGGTCGGGCTGTCGCTGCTCCAGCGGTTCTGCCCCATGTCCGCCCCGCTCACCGACCAGCCGCTGCTCGAGCTCTGCTACGCGATTGCGCTGCCCGCCTTCGGGTCGGCCATCCTCTTCAACATCGGCGCGTCGAGCGGCGGCACCGACATCGTCGCCATGATCTTAAAAAAGCACACGAGCACCGACATCGGCGCCGCCCTCTTCTTTACCGACCTGATCGTGGCGCTCTCCGCCTGCTTCGTCTTCGACATCAAGACCGGCCTCTTCTCCTTCGTCGGCCTCATGGTCAAATCGCTCGTCATCGACAACGTCATCGAGTCGATCAACCTCTGCAAATACTTTAACATCATCTGCGACAACCCCGAGCCCATCTGCGATTTCATCGTGCATGTACTCAAGCGCAGCGCGACCGTCTGCGAGGCACAGGGCGCCTTCACCCACGGCAAAAAGGCAATCGTCTTCACCGCGCTCAAGCGTCCCCAGGCCATGGCGCTGCGCCAGTTCGTCCGCGCCACCGAGCCGAACGCCTTCATCCTGATCTCCAACACGTCGGAGATCATCGGCAAGGGCTTCCTCAACAGCTGACCCATTACGCCCGACAAGGAGTGTCCGTCCATGAAACCAGCCTATCCGGCGCGCGAATTCATCCTGCGGGTCCTCTACTTCTGCCTCGGTACCGCCGTTTGCGCGCTCGGCTGTTCGGCGTTCGTCCTGTCCGGCATCGGGACCGACCCGTTCAGCATGCTCATGCAGGGGGTGGCGCGCACCGCCCACATCTCCAACGGCACCGCCCACATCGCCATCAACTTCACCCTGCTGGTCCTCTATTTCTTCATCGACCGCAAATATATCCGCGCGGGCACCTTCGCCGCCCTCTTCATCACCGGGCCGATGATTGACGCCGCGAGCCGCCTGCTCCGCGGCGTCATCCACGAGGGCCTGCCCTTCCCGGTGCGCGTCGTCATCGTACTGGCGAGCTGCGCGCTCATCGCGCTCGGGCTTTCCGCCTCCATCAACGCGAGCGTCGGCGTCGGCGCGAACGATTCGCTGGCGATCCTCCTGAGCGACAAGCTGCACCTCCAGTTTCGCTGGATGCGCGTCGCGGTCGACCTCACCTTCGTCGTCAGCGGGTTCCTGCTCGGCGGCGTCATCGGGGTGGGCACCGTGATCACCGCCCTGCTCACCGGGCCGATCGTCCAGTTCTTCATGCCAGGCACCGCGCGGCTGCTCTATTCCATCCTGCGCCGCCTGACGCCGCAGACCGAATCTGCGTGAAAACGAAACCAAAAAGCCGCCTCCCGGACCTTCCGGGAGGCGGCTTTTTTACGCGCCCGCTACTTCACAAAGGCGGGGAGCTTGGGATTTTCATTCTTGACGAGATTCGCCGTCTCGTGGTAGCTCTCCCCCTCCCGCACAAGCCGTCCCATCACGACGAAGCGCTGGTCGGGGTTCTGGGTGTAGGTGCCGTATTTGTAGCTGCAGGTCGAAAGGGAGAGAATCCGGTCCTCCGGCGTCACCTCGACGTCGTAGGTGTATTCCGACCGCGCCTTCACGTCGCCGATGAGGGCATTGAAACGCTCGTCGGAATACTCGGCCATGTGGTAGGGCACGGGCGAGGTCTCCGCCTCGCAGTAAAAGACCGCGAAGATTTCAAAGACGTGGGCCGCGCCCTCGGTGGTCAGGTAGACATAGGGGGTCTTTTGGGCGAGCTCGATGTCCTCGAGCTTCAAAAGCTGCGCGAATTTGGCGCCCTCGGGGTCGTCCTTCACCCCCATCGGACTGCCGAGGTTGTGGCCGTAGATGATCGTGTTCTGCGCCAGGTCCGCGCCGTTATCGAACATCACGCTCTCGTAGTCCATATAGTAGCAGCCCTCATAGGCATAGTTCTTTTTGACGTCCCGCCGCAGGTAATAGTCATTGTTGGTCGTCTGCACGACCGCCTCGTTGATCGTGGTGTTGGGCAGGGTGAGCCAGCCGACCACGTCGGAATTCTGCCTGACCGCGTCCGCCAGCTCTGCGGAGACGTTCGGAAGCGCCGGGCGGTAGTTCCCCGACTGGTCGTATTCGCCGTCCTGGGTCGTACCCTGGCCGCCGGATTTTTTGCAGCCCGCGCAGGAGACGAGCAGCGCGGCCGCAAGCAGCAGGGCGGTCCATCGCATGGTAGTTTTCATGGGAACGCTCCTTTTCTCGCAGTTGATACCGCTAGTTTGTGCAAAAAAAGGGCGTTCTAAAAAGGGAAAGGTTGGGTTGGGCTTTTTGCCGCGGTTTTTTCATATACCTTATTATCAAACAAGTCCGTGGTGAAACTATGAAAAAAATACAGCGTTTTTTCCTCAACGCCATGATCATGACCGCGACCTCGCTGCTCATGAACGCCGTGGGCGTCTGGTTCAACCTCTATATCTCCGGTAAGATCGGCGCGGAGGGGATGGGCGTCTTCCAGCTCATCATGTCGGTCTATTCCTTCACCGTCACCTTCGCGGCGTCGGGCATCAATCTCGCGTCGACGCGGCTCGTCGCGGAGGAGGCCGCCAGCCCCAACGGCAACGTCAAGGGCGCGATGCGCCGCTGCTTCGGCTACGCGCTGCTCTTCGGCGGCGCGGCGTCCCTCTTCCTCTTTTTCGCCGCGCCCTTCATCGGGGAGACCTGCCTCGGCAGCGTCCAGACCGTCCGCCCCCTCAAGACCATGGCGCTTTCGATGCCCTTCATCGCGATGTCCTGCGCGCTGAACGGGTACTTTACCGCCGTCGGGCGGGTGGCCAAATCCGCCGCCTCACAGATCTTCGAGCAGTTTTTGAAGATCAGCCTCTCGATCGTCGGCCTGACCTTCCTGATGCCGCCCGGCCTCGAATACGCCTGCCTCGCCATCACCGGCTCGGGCGTGATCGCCGAGGGGCTCTCCTTCGTGAGTTCTCTGGCCCTCTACCTCGGGGACAGCCGGGGCTTCCGCCGGAAGGGCGCGCCCAAAAACCGCCTGACCGGACGGCTGTTCGGCATCGCGCTGCCCATGGCGATGAGCTCCTACCTGCGCTCGGGGCTCGCCACCGTCAAAAACCTGCTCGTCCCCGTCCGGCTTCAGGCGGGCGGGCTCGCGACGGGCGCCTCCTTCGCGGTCTTCGGCGCGGTGCACGGCATCGCCCTGCCGGTCATCCTCTTCCCCGCCGCCTTCCTCAACTCGTTTTCCAGCCTCATCGTCCCCGAGATCGCCCAGCGCCACAGCCGCGGGCAGAGCATCTCCCACCTCATCCAGCGGATGTTCGCCCTCAACCTGTGCTGCTCGATCGGGGTGTGCGGCGTACTCTTCGCCTTCTCCCATGAAATCGGCGCGGCGGTGTCGCAGAACCCCGACGTGGGCGTCTACATCCGCCTGCTCGCGCCCGTCATCCCCGTCATGTACCTCGACACCGCCGTCGACTGCATGCTCAAGGGGATGGACGAACAGCTCTCGGTCATGCGCTACAACGTCGCCGACGCCGCCATCAGCATGGTGCTCGTCTATCTGCTGCTGCCCGTCCTCGGCATCAAGGGCTATATCCTCGTCATCGTTTTGAGCGAGGTCTTCAACTTCTCCCTCAGCCTCGGGAGGCTCATCCGTGTCGCAAAGTTCGAGGTCGACATCACCGAGCGGGTCGTGAAGCCCCTGCTCTGCGCCGCCATCTCGGTGCTCGCCGCGCGCATTCTCTCCCGCGCGGGGCTGCCGCTGCCCGGCTCCCCCATCGGGTTCGCACTCCTGCTTGCCCTGGTTTCCGCCGGGTGTTATCTCCTCCTCCTGCACCTGGCGGGCTGCGACCCGCGCCGCGTGTAAAATCGCGCATAAGGACAGGCAAGTCCGTCATATCCATGATACCGGGCGGGCTTTTCGCCCGCAGTGAAATGTAAAAACGGAAGGAGGGCTTTCCATGCCGCTGACGGACCGGGAACTGTTTGCCCGGCTGATCCAGTGCGAGGCGGGCGGAGAGGGGGACACCGGGATGAAGGCGGTGGCCAGCGTCGTGATGAACCGCGTGAACGCGCCGGGCGGGGAATACAAGCGCATCGGGCAGGGCAGTATCCGCAAAATCCTCTACCAGACGGGGCAGTTCGTCTGCATGTCCGAGACCGAACGGGGCTCCTACAACGCCCAGAACGTCTACAACATGCGCCCCGAACAGATCCACTACGACATTGCCGATTGGGCGATCGCCGGCAACCGCCTGATGGACCTGGGGCAGGCGCTCTGGTTTTTCAACCCCTTCTCCCCCAGCTGCCGGAAGAACTTTCCCAGCAGCATCGGCTATCTGGTCACACGGATCGGCGACCACTGTTTTTACAATCCCACCGATGCTTATTACAAAACATAGAAAGAGGGGTATCATATGGCGAACGGCGACAACAACCTGAACTTCGGGCCATTCGAAAGCCAGCAGGCGGAGGAGAACCCGCAGAATAACGAGGAGGTCTTTCTCGGCTCCTTTTCCTCCATCCTGCAGGCGAACCTCGGCGCCTATGTGATCTGCGAATTCCTGATCGGCACCAACGGCCTGGAACGCAAGGAGGGCTACCTCTATTCTGGCGGCATCAACTACATCACCCTTTACCAGCCGAGCGAGGAGCAGTATACCGTCTGCGACCTCTACTCCCTCAAGTTCGTCACCTTTGTCGACACCCGTCTCAGGCCCCGGCAGGACATGGCCGGCGCGGCCGGACAGCGCTACCTGCCCCCGCAGGCGGTCCCCGGCACCATGACCAACCCCGTCCCCGGCGGTTCGGGCGCCCCGGGCGGCGGGTTCCCCGGCCCCGGTATGGGCGGCAGGGGCTATCCCCGCATGGGCCGGTAAAACAGCAAAAAAAGCGTGCGGCTTTCGCCGCACGCTTTTTTCATGTTCAGATCAGCTGGCGGTTCATCCACCTGCCGCGCAGCAGGCGGGCCATAAACATGGCCGCGCGGAAGACCCAGTCGATGATCATCGCGACCCACACCCCGAGCAGCCCCATCCCGAGATAGCGGCCGAGGATATAGCTGAAGATCACCCGGAACACCCACATCGATACGACCGACGTGATCATCGTGTACTTCACGTCGTTGGCGGCGCGCAGGCCGTTCGGCAGCGCGAAGGACATCGGCCAGAAGAGGATGTTGCCGAGCGCACAGACGAGGCAGATCTGCCAGGCCGCCTCCGCCGTCGCCGCCGAAAGCCCGAACAGCCCGATAACCGGGTGCAGCGCGAAAATCAGGATCAGGTTGAGCAGCAGGTTCATCCCGTGCGCCGCGCCGACCAGCCCCAGCATGTACTTTTTGGCTTGCGGGAACTCTCCCGCACCCACGCACTGTCCCACGACCGTCACCATCGCCAGGCTGACCGCCGCGCCCGGCATCTGGGACATCGTCATGACGCTGTTGCCCACCGCGTTCGCCGCGATCGCCACCGTTCCGAAGGTCGTGATCAGTCCCGCCACCATCAGCTTGCCGATGTGGAACATACTGTTCTCCAGCCCGTTGGGCACCCCGATGCGCAGGATGCTTTTGATCATCGTCGGGTGCCACTCGAGCTTTTTGAGTTCATCGAGGTAGATGCGGTTATTGTGGTGGCAGAGCACTGCCAGCAGGAACGCCGCCGACACCCCGCGCGCGATCAGCGAGCCGAGCGCCGCGCCCGCCGCGCCCAGCCGCAGCCCGTAGATGAAGAGCGCGTTGAAGGAGATGTTGACGATGTTCATGACGAGCGCCGCCATCATCGAGATCTTCGAGTTGCCCTGCGCGCGGAAGAGCGCGGCGCAGGCGTTATAGACCGCCATGAAGGGATAGGAGAGCGCCGAAAGCAGGAAATACACCTCGGCGTTCCCCATGACCGCGGCGTCCGCGCTGCCGAAGAGGGCGTGCAGGATGAGTTTGCTGCCCGGCATGCAGACGGCGACCAGCCCGAAGGAGACAAGCGTCGTCACGGTCAGAAGCTGCTTGGCCGCCGCGTTCGCGCTGGGCTGGTCCTCCCGCCCGAGATACTGGGACGCCACGATCGACCCGCCCGTCGAGAGCGCCGCGAAGACGTTGAGCAGCAGCAGGTTGATCGAATCGACCAGCGAGACGCCCGAGACCGCCGCCTCCCCCACGCTCGACACCATGAAGGTATCCGCGATGCCGACCGTCGCCGCGAGCACCTGCTCAATGATCAGCGGGATGATCAGCCGCACCAAATCTCTTCTCGTAAACATCAGCAAACCGCACCTTCTCATAATCTGCAATCATTCTGCACCTTGTGCATAAAAATTGCAAGCCAATTTTTACATTTTGGCAATTTGCCGGGGAGCGGACCGTGCCGCAATGTAAAATCTGTGTGAAATCCCGGTGGGCGCCCGCGCCGCCTTCCAGCAAAAGGAAGGGCGGCCCTTTCCGTCGCCGGAAAGAGCCGCCCAACCCCGATTTCTGCAAGTTTGCAGAGAAATGGAGCAAAATCTCACAGACTTCTGATGGTTTTTAGAGGTCCGCATTCAGATCCTTGGTAGCCGCGACCTCGTATTCTTCCTCGTTAAAGACATAGTCGTTTCCGGGGAGAATCGCATTCAGCAGGATACCGAGGATTGCCGCGATCGCAAGGCCGCTGAGCGTGAAGCCCGCCCCGCCGATCTGGAAGGAGATACCGCCGATGTTGTTGAAGCCGAGGCCGCTGACGAGGATGATCGCCGCAATCAGAACGTTGCGGGACTCGGTCAGGTCGACCTGGTTCTCAACCAGGTTGCGTACGCCGATGGCGGAGATCATGCCGTAGAGGATGAAGGAAACGCCGCCGATCGTCGCACTCGGGATGGTATGGACGAACTCACCGAACTTCGGGATGAAGGAGAGCAGGATCGCCACTACGGCGGCGATTTCCATGACGATCGGGTCGTAGACCTTGGTCAGCGCCAGAACGCCGGTGTTCTCACTGTAGGTGGTGTTCGCCGGGCCGCCGATGAGGCCGGCAAGGCTCGTGGCAAGACCGTCGCCGATGAGGGTGCGATGCAGGCCGGGGTTCGCCAGGAAGTTGCGCTCGCAGGTCGCGCTGACCGCCGCGATGTCGCCGACATGCTCCATCATGGAGGCCAGCGAGATCGGGACCATGATCAGAATGGCGCTCGCGTCAAATTTCGCAAGGGCAAACGGCGCGATACCGACAAGGTTCGCCGCCGCAACGCCCGAGAAATCGACATGCCCGGTGACCAGCGCCACAAGATAGGACACGATGATGCCCAGCAGGATCGGGATGATCTTGATCATGCCGCGTCCAAAGACGTTTGCCGCCAGGATCACGATGATTGCGACGATCGCCAGCAGCCAGTTGCCGCTCGCGTCGTTGATCGCGTTCGGAGCGAGAATCAGGCCGATGAGGATGATGATCGGGCCGGTAACGACCGGCGGGAAGAAGTGCATGATCCGCTTGATGCCGCACGCGCGAATCAGCGCCGCCAGAATAACATAGACCAGACCTGCGCAGACGATACCGCCGCAGGCATACGGGAGCTTTTCAGCCTCCGTCAGCGCAACGCCGGCGGAATTGGTCAGCGGCAGTGCCTTGACAGCCGCGAAACCGCCGAGGAACGCGAAGGAAGAGCCCAGGAACACAGGCGCTTTCCGCTTGGTGATAAAGTGGAAAAGCAGCGTGCCGATACCGGCGCAGAAGAGCGTTACCTGCACGCTCAGGCCGGTGATAATCGGGACAACAACCGTCGCACCAAACATCGCAAAGACGTGCTGCAGACCCAAAACAACCGTTTTCGGCCAGCCGAGTTCCTGCGGGGCATTATAGATTCCTCGATTGGTATTGGCCATTGACTTACCTCCTCAACATAGTATTAGCCTTGTCTCCATTTCTCTATGTATTTCAGGGCCGAAGCCCTTTATACCGCCATGCTGTCCAAAACACACCTCCGGGCGGCCGGGCCGCATGGCCGCGGCCGCCCGGTCCTTATTTTCTTTAAGCCTCCTGGGCTTTCTTCTCCTTGAGCGCCTTGAGCACGTCGTCGGCCCTGATCGGCATCCGGAAGAACCGGCACCCGATCGCGTTGGCCACCGCGTTGGCGATCGCCGGCGCGCCCGGTACCATGACCGGCTCGCCGATGCCGCGCGCTCCGTACGGGCCCGTCGGCTCCTCGTGCTCCGCGACGCGCACCGTCAGTTCGGGCATGTCGTCCGCGGTCGGGATCTTGTAGTCGACGAAGTTGCGGTTGAGAATCCGCCCGTCCTTGAGCATCAACTCCTCGAAGATCGCGGTGCCCAGCGCCTGGACCATCGCGCCCTCCACCTGCGCCTCGTAGAGCGCCGGGTTGATGACCTTTCCGGGGTCGAAGCAGGAGATCATCTTGAGCACGCGGATCTCGCCCGTGTCGGTGTTGACCTCGACCTCGGCGCCGTTGACGCCGACCGTCCAGAAGGCCACCGGCTTGGGGCTCTGGCCGGTCTCCTGGTCGTAGCCCACGTTGTTCGGGACCACGAAGGAGCCCTTGCCGATCAGCGGGCCGTGGATGCCCGACGCGTCGGGCAGAGTGAGCCCGAGCGCGAAGGTGCTCAACGGGACCTTTTTATCCTTGTGGATCTTATGCACCACATAGCCGTCCTTGAGCTCGAGGTCGCGCTTGCTGCATCCGAACTTGATCTGCGCCAACTCGAGGATCTCGTTCTTCGCGTCCTCGGCGGCCAGTTTGACCGCGTTGCCCGCGCAGTAGGTGGTGCGGCTCGCGACCGTCTGCCACTCGTAAGGGGTGTGGTCGGTGTCGCCGGTGCGGATGGTGATCTTGCTCGGATCGATGTCGAGCACCTCGGCGGCGATCTGGGTGAGCACCGTGTCGGAGCCCTGGCCGATGTCCTGGCCGCTCGTCATGAGCATAAAGGTGCCGTCCTCGTTCATGCGGATGATCGCGGCCGAGGCCACGTCAGTGGGCTGAGACGGCGATTTCCAGCCGCCCGCGATGCCCTTGGCACGGATGAGGTTGGGCGCGACCTGCTCGCAGGGCTTGTCGTACTCGAGTTCCTTGACAACCGTCTCGAGGCAGTCCTGATAGCCGCAGTCCTCGAGGATCTGGCCGGTCGCGGTGGCGCCGCCCGCCCGCAGTCCGTTGACCCGGCGGATGTCGACCTCCGACATGCCGATCTCGTGCGCGATCATATCGAGGTTCTGCTCGATGGCGAAGTGGATCTCACACATGCCGAAGCCCCTGTACGGGCCGCCGACCGGATGGTTGGTGTAGACGCAGTAGCTGTCGCACCAGATGTTGTCGATGTCGTAGGGGCCGGGGCAGGCGATGCCAGCCGCCTTGACGATGTTGACGCCGTACTCGGTGTAAGCGCCGCCGTCCCAGACATACTCGATCTTCTGGGCGAGGATCTTGCCGTCCGACTTGCGCACGCCGGTCTTGAGGGTCGCATAGACGCCCTGGCGGACATACGCGTCCTCGAACTCCTCCTCACGGGTGTAGGTCATCTTGACCGGGCGCCCGCAGTTGAGCATCGAGAGCGGGATGACGATGCCTTCGAGGGTGGTGCCCGCCTTGGAGCCGAAGCCGCCGCCGACATACGGGGAGATGACCCGCACCTTGTTGAGCGGGATGTCGAAGGAGGTCGCCAGCGCCTGGCGCACCGCGAAGGGGGACTGGCAGCTCGCCCACACGGTGAGCTTTCCGTCCGCCTCGTACTGCGCGACGGCCACGTGCGGCTCGATGGGCACGTGCTGGACGTGCGGGATATAGAAGGTGTGCTCCGCGACGTAATCCGCCTCGGCAAAGCCCTTGTCGACGTCACCCTTGCGGAGTTTGTAGTGGTGGGAGATGTTGGTGCCCGGCACCGGGTGGAAGATCGGGGCGACCTTGTAGGTGCCCAGGTCGGGATGGATGAGCGGCGCGTCCGGCTTCATGCCCTCGACCGGGTTGGTGACCGCCGGCAGCTCCTCGTACTCCACCTTGATCAGCTCGACCGCCGCCTTCGCGATGTCCAGCGTCTCAGCCGCCACCGCCGCGACGGCTTCGCCGCGGTATTTCGCGGTGCCCACCGCGAGGAAGTTTTTGTCCTCGAGGTAGAGGCCGCCGCGTTTCTTATAATAGTCGCCCGTGATGACGCTCTTCACGCCCGGCAGCTTCTCCGCCTCCGACGTGTCGATGCTCAGGATTTTCGCGTGCGCGTAGGGGCTGCGCTTCACCTGGGCGTAGAGCATCCGGGACATCCTGATGTCGTCCACGTATTTCGCCTGGCCGGTGACCTTTTTGACGCCGTCAACCCTGTCGATCGTTGTTCCGACTGTCCTCATTTGCGCTCGCCTCCTTCCGTATGTGCCGCAACGTCCTCGATGGCCTCGATGATCCGTTTGTAGCCGGTGCAGCGGCAGAGGTTGCCGCTGATGCCCGCCTTGATCTCGTCGCGGGTCGGGTGCGGATTCTCCTTCAGGAGCGCCGTGGCGGTCATCAGGAAGCCCGGCGTGCAGAAGCCGCACTGGAGCGCGGCATGCTTGATGAACGCTTCCTGCAGCGGGGAGAGGTTGCCCTTGCGGTCGGCCAGCCCCTCGACGGTGGTGATGTGTTTGCCGTCCAGCTCGGGCGCCAGCACGAGGCAGGCGTTGACCGGCTTGCCGTCCATGATGACGGTGCACGCGCCGCACTCGCCGGCGCCGCAGCCTTCCTTGGCGCCCGTGAGGTCGAGCTCCTCGCGCAGGACGGTGAGCATCGTTTTATTGGCGTCGACGTAGAGCTCGACCGGCTCCTCGTTGACGAAGAAATTGACCTGGTATTTCATATGTATCCCCTCCTTATTTCGCCAGGGCTTCGAGGCTTCTCTTGACGATCAGCCCCACGATGGTGACGCGGTACTCCTTGGAGGCGCGCACGTCGTCGATCGGCGCGACCTCGGTCTTGGCCAGCTCGGCCGCCTGCTCGATCAGCGCGCCGTCCAGCTTTTTGCCGCGGAGCAGCTCCTCGGTCTTGACGAGCCGCAGAGGGGTGGGCGCGACGGAGCCGAACGCGATGCGCCAGTCGTCCCCGTCCCGCACCACGGTGGCGCAGACGGTGGAGAGGTCGACCTCGCGGCGGCGGGAGATCTTGGTGTACACGCCCTCCGAGCCCGCATGGTAGGGCACCCGGATGGCGGTGACGATCTCATCCTTTTTCAGCGCGGTCTTGCGCACGAAGATGAAGAATTCACGGATGGGGATCTCCCGCTTGCCCTCCGGGCCCTCGGCCAGGATCACAGCGTCGTTGGCGAGCAGCGGGGTGCCGGTATCGGCCAGCGGGGAGGCGTTGACGATGTTGCCGATGCAGGTCGCGCGGTTGCGCACCTGCTTGGAGCCGACCGACAGCGCCGCCTTGCCGAGGTAGGGATAGTACTTCTGGACGAACTCGTTGGCGCCGATCTCGTTCATCGTGACGCAGGCGCCGATGGTGAGGCCGGTCTTTTCGTCGAACGTGATCGTGTCCAGGCCGGGGATCTTCTTGATGTCGATCACGTACTCAGGGGCGATCAGGTTGTCGCGAAGCCGCACGACGACGTCGGTGCCGCCGTTAAAAACCACGGCGGAGTCCCCGTGCTCCGCCAGGAATGCAAGTGCTTCGGGCAAGGATTTTGGTGCTAAATAATTAAATTGTTTCACGATAAGCACTCCTTTTTAGGCATAATGTCACTACCACTAACCTTATTATACTGAGATGGGCAAATCATATCAATCGATTTTTTCCAAATTTTCTGTAATGAATAGATTTCGCAAGAGAATTTAGGCATTTTCGATCATATCGATTTATAAAAACTTCACAACATTTTATGGCGGACCGTCAGGTTTTTTGGGAATCGCATATTTGGCTTGGTCATACTTATGATTTTTGAAGGCCATGTTTGTTTACGCACCTATTAAAAAATCCCCGATATGCTGAAAAAATCACAATGCAGTTTGCCCGAAAAAAATTGCGTTTTTTGTAATATTGGGCGAAATGCATAAATATTATCAACATTTTCTGTGATCAAAAGGCATTTCCTCCAGTTTACAAGTTGGGGATTATCCACTATAATGTAGATAACCTACAAACTAGATTTCCCCTTGAAAACGGCCGCGGTCACATCGAAAAGAAAGAATTTCCTTCTTTACCATGCAAAATCGTCCGGCCGGCAGCGGAAGGCTCCTTCCCGTCCTCTTTTCGTGACCCTGCGGGGCGGATGGGACGGATGCGCGGCATTTTGGGAAGAATCCACAAGATTCCCATGGATTTATTGCTGTAAGTATAGCACATGATATGGAGTTATTACAACAGGTAATTGATTTCGTCTCAAAAACCGCCGGCGGGGCCGGCTTTCTCATAGGGCCGGCGCGGCAAACGGCGGCCGGCCGTGGAAGATTGTATACATTATATGAAACGGGAGGAATCACACTATGACAACCAAACCACTGAGCGGCATCAAGGTGCTGGATATGACCAAGGTCCTCGCGGGCCCCTACTGCGGCATGATGCTGCGCAACCTCGGCGCCGAGGTCATCCACTGCGAGATGCCCGGTTCGGGCGACGACGCCCGCGCCTACGGCCCCTACGTGGAAGGGCAGAGCATCTACTTCCTGAGCATCAACCGCGGCAAGAAGAGCCTCGAAGTCAACGCCAAGACCCCCGAGGGCAAAAAGGTGCTGACCGACCTGGTCAAGAACGTGGACGTGTTCGTTCAGAACTTTAAGCCCGGCGCGCTCGACAAGATGGGCTTCGGCTATGAGGACGTCAAGAAGATCAATCCCCGCTGCGTCTATGTTGCAATCTCCGGCTTCGGCCAGACCGGGCCCTATTCCGGCAGGCCGGCCTACGATATGATCGTCCAGGCGATGGGCGGCGTCATGAGCATCACCGGCGAGCCGAACGGAAACCCCGTGCGCGTCGGCACCTCGATCGGCGACATCATCGCCGGCATGATGGGCGCCTACGGCGCACTGGCCGCCCTCTATGAGCGCGAAAAGACCGGCGAGGGCCAGCTTGTCGACATCTCGATGCTCGACTGCCAGGTCGCCATCCTCGAGAACGCCATCGCCAAGTACTCCGCGACCGGCCAGGTCGCGCGGCCGCTCGGACTCAAGCACCCGTCCATCACCCCCTTCGAGGCCTACCGCACCAAGGACAGCTGGGTCATTGTCGCCGCCGGCAACAACAAGCTCTTCGCCAAGTTCTGCGAGGTCACCGGCCGCCAGGAGCTCATCAATGATCCCAAGTTCTCCACCAACCCCGAGCGCAACAAGCATATGCAGGAGCTCAGCGACCTGATGCAGGAGCGGATCAAGGACAAAACCACCGACGAGTGGCTCAAGATCTTCGTCGACAACGGCATCCCCTGCGGCCCGATCAACTCGATCGACCGGCTGTTCGAGGACCCGCAGATCAACTACCGCAACATGCTCGTCGAAGTCGAGCAGACCCACATGGGCAAGGTCAAGGTCGCGGGCAACCCGGTCAAGCTGAGCACCGTCCCGCCCGAGGATGAGCTCCCCAGCGAGCCCGCCCCGCAGGTCGGAGAACACAACGTCGAGGTTCTGCGCGACATCCTCGGCTATTCGGAGGACGACATCAAGGCCTACATCGACACGCTGCCGAAGAAGGAGTGAGCGCCATGACCGACGAGAGATGCGAGAACCACAACGGGAAACCCTTCATGCTCGAGGAGGCGACCGTCGCCTCCGTCCATGAGGCGATGCTCGACGGGCGCCTCACCTGCCGCCAGCTCATCGAGGGCTGCCTCGCCCGTATCGAGGCCTATGACAAAAAGGGCCCCGAGCTCAACGCGGTCATCCTCGTGAACCCCCACGCGCTCGAGGAGGCCGACCGCCTCGACGAGCGGTTCCAGACCGACGGGCTGACCGGCCCGCTCCACGGCATCCCCGTCCTGCTCAAGGACAACTGCGAAACCTTCGACATGCCGACCACCGCGGGCTCCCTCTCCCTCGAGGGGTTCGAGACCCACAAGGACGCCTATATTACCAAAAAGCTCCGCGAGGCGGGGGCGGTCATCATCGCCAAGACGAACCTGCATGAGTTCGCCGTCTGGGGCGAGACGATCAGCTCGATCCTCGGCCAGAGCTACAACCCCTACGACCACACCCGCACCCCCGGCGGCTCGTCGGGCGGCACGGGCGCGGGGCTGGCGGCCAACTACGGCATCGTCGGCATCGGCACCGACACGATCAACTCGATCCGCTCCCCCTCCTCCGCCTGCTCCCTCGTGGGCATCCGCCCCACCATCGGGCTGGTGAGCCGGGACGGCATCGTCCCCTATTCGCTGACGCAGGACACCGCGGGCCCGCTCGCGCGCACCGTGGCGGACGCCGCCGCCGTGCTCGACGTGATCGCCGGCAGCGACCCGAAGGACCCCGTCACCGAGGCCTGTCTCGGTAAGATCCCGGCGAGCTATCTCGACTACCTTGACGACGAGGGCCTGCGCGGCAGGCGCATCGGCGTGCTGCGCAGCTTCTTCGGCCCCGACGACGACCTGCACCGCGAGGTCAACGCCTGCATGGAAAAGAGCCTGCAGATCATGCGGGACGCCGGCGCGGAGCTCGTCGACATCTCCGAAAAGATCGACTCGGGCTACCTCGTCAAGAACGTCAGCGTACATATTCACGACCTCAAGGCCCACCTCGGCCAGTACCTCGAGGGCTTCGGCGACGCGGCCCCCATCCACTCGCTGGCCGACGTGCTCGCCAGCGGCAAGTACCACCCCGGCCTCAAGAGCAACCTCGACGAGGCGATGGGCTACGACGTGGGAACCCCCGCCTACAACGAGCGCCTCAAAAAGCGCGCCGAGCTCCAGAAGCAGGTGCTCGCGATCATGGACGAATATGCGATCGACGCGATCGTCTACCCGCACCAGCAGCAGCTCGTCTGCAAGACGGGCGGCAGCCAGCAGGAGCGCAACGGCGTCATCGGCTCGGTGACCGGCTATCCCGCGGTCGTCGTGCCCGCCGGCTTCTCCACCCCCTCGGACGACGCCCCCATCGGCGTGCCGGTCGGCATGGAGATCCTCGGGCGCCCCTTCGCGGAGCCGCAGCTCATTTCGATCGCCTACGGGTTCGAGCAGCACAGCCATCTGCGCCGCCCGCCCCTTTCCACGCCGCCGCTCGCGTGACGGCCCCCGCCGGGCTTCCCGGCGAAATTCCCGGCCGCCGCGCCGGTACCTGACTATGAAGGGATGGAACCAAAATGAATAAGATCGAAGACCTTGTTGCCCGCAAAACAGCGATCTACCAGGGCAACGCCAAGGCGATCGAAAAGCAGCACGCCGGCGGAAAGCTGACCGCCCGCGAGCGGCTCGGGCTGCTCTTTGACCCGGGCACCTTCGTCGAGATGGATACCTTCGTCACCCACCGCTGCACCTACTTCGACATGCCTCAGAAGCACCAGCCGACCGACGGCGTCGTCTGCGGCTACGGCAAGGTCGACGGCCGCGTCGTCTTCGCCTACGCGCAGGACTTCACGATCATGGGCGGCTCGCTCGGCGAGATGCAGGCCAACAAGATCTGCCACGTGCTCGAGGCCGCCCGCAAGGTCGGCGCGCCCGTCGTCGGCATGAACGACTCGGGCGGCGCGCGCATCCAGGAGGGCATCGACGGCCTCTCCGGCTACGGCAAGATCTTCTTCCGCAACACCGCCGCCTCGGGCGTCGTCCCCCAGATCACCGCGATCATGGGTCCCTGCGCCGGCGGCGCGGTCTACTCCCCCGCGCTCACCGACTTCATCTTCATGGTCGACAAGACCAGCAAGATGTTCATCACCGGCCCCGACGTCATCAAGACGGTCACCGGCGAGGTCGTCACCGGCGAGGACCTCGGCGGCGCGACCACCCACAACAAGAAGAGCGGCGTCGCCCACTTCATGACCCAGAACGACCAGGACTGCATCGCGCAGATCAAGCGCCTGCTCTCCTTCCTGCCCTCCAACTGGAAGGCAAAGGCCCCTGAGATCGACTTCGGCGACGATCCCTACCGCCTCGTGCCCGAGCTGGCCACCATCCTGCCCGACAACGCCAACCGCGCCTACAACATGTACGACGTGATCCGCGGCATCGTCGACCGGGGCGACTACATGGACTACCAGCCGCTCTATGCCACCAACATGATCACCTGCTTCGCGCACATCAACAAGCAGGCGGTCGGCATCATCGCCAACCAGCCGAAGGTCGGCGCGGGCTGCCTCGACATCAACGCCTCCGACAAGGCCGCGCGGTTCATCCGCACCTGCGACGCGTTCGGCCTGCCGCTGCTCACCATCGTCGACGTGCCCGGCTTCCTGCCCGGCACCCACCAGGAGTACGGCGGCATCATCCGCCACGGCGCCAAGATGCTCTACGCTTACAGCGAGGCCACCGTGCCCAAGGTCACCCTCATCCTGAGGAAGGCCTACGGCGGCGCCTACCTCGCGATGTGCTGCCGGGAGCTCGGCGCGGACGTCTCCTTCGCGTGGCCTGACGCGGAGATCGCCGTCATGGGCCCCGAGGGCGCAGCCAACATCATCTTCCGCAAGGAGGGCCCCGAGCAGCGCGCCCAGTCGATCGAGCAGTACAAGGCCGAGTTCGCCACCCCCTACAAGGCGGCCGAGCACGCCTTTGTCGACGACGTCATCCACCCCGCCGAGAGCCGCCAGAAGATCGTCGCGGCGTTCGAGATGCTGCGCGGCAAGGAACAGTCGATCCCCGAGAAGAAGCACGGCAACATTCCGCTCTGATTTGCGTGTCCCTCCCCCTGTGCTGCCGTCCCGCCCGTCAGGCGGGCGGGACGGCGGCCCCTCCTGAGAAGGTTTTGTGAGATTGTAAAAGTTCCACAGTGTTTTGCACTCTAAAAATTGGCAATTCTTTAACAATTCGTTTATTTTTCTGACTTATTTGGCTATTTTCACAATTTTTTGGGCCATTTATATTGAAAAACTCCTATGTCAAAGTCGATCAAAACAAAGCGAATTTTTCTACATTGTATATTTTACACAACAAATGTTGACTTCGCTTTTTTTAATAGTATGATGAAAGTAATGACAGGGTAAGCCGGTCCGTTAGGAGGTTCCCCCATGGATAAAACATACGGCATTTCTGTCAGGTCGGTGCTCGAGATGGAAGTCCTCAAGGGCGCCAAGCTGATCGCGGGCAGGGGCGGCCTCGACCGCGTCGTCACCTCGATGAACGTCATGGAGGTACCCGACATTATCGACTGGGTGAGCGGCGGGGAGCTGATCGTCACCACCGCCTATTCGATCAAGGACGATGTGGAAAAGCTCGTCGAGCTGGTTCCCGCCCTCAACAGCCGCGGCGTCGTGGGGCTGGGCATCAAGCCCAAGCGGTATATCCGCGAAACCCCGCAGGCGGTCATCAACGCCGCCAACGCGCTCTCCTTCCCCATCTTTGAGATCCCGCCGGAGGTTTCCTTCTCCAAGATCATCACCCCCGTGCTGACCACCATCGTCAACAACCAGGCGCAGGTGCTCATGGACATCTACGACCTGCAGAAGTCGCTCACCGCGACGATGCTCAGCGGCGGGAACCTTCAGGCGATCACCCAGACGCTGCACAACCGCTACGGCAACAGCGTCGCCATCTACAACGAGTTCTTCTCCTCCTACGTCATCTCCGCCACCTACAGCCGCCGCGACGCGATCTACCGCCAGATGGAAAACTGCGTGCGGGACAACGCAGGCGAGCGGCACGGCAGCGACAACGCCCTGAGCTGGCGGGAGCTGTGCAAGGTGGACGGGCGGGAGTGCAGCAAGATCACCGTCCCCATCTACAGCGACAAGAAGCTCTACGGCTACATCTTCATGTGGGAGGACAACCGCGAGGTCACCAGCGTGGACCTGGCCGTCATCGAAGCCTCCACCTCGCTGATCGCGCTGGAGATGCTCAAAAAGATCTCCCTCTTCGAGATGGAGAACAACCACAAGGTCTCCTTCCTCGACGACCTGCTCGTCAACGACGAGCTCAGCCAGCGCAAGGCGCTGGCCAACGCCGAATACTTCGATTTCGACATCGAGGCCATCCACCAGGTGGCGGTGGTCCAGGTGATTAATTCGCACAACTCCCTCTCCCTTTCCAACGGCGCGCTCTACAAGATGAACAACAACATCGTGCGCGTCCTGCGCCGCCTGTCGCGCAGCGCCTCCTACAAGCTGCTCTTCGTCAACAAGTGCGACAACATCGTGCTCGTCTTTGAGCAGAGCTCCCGTTCTCCCGCGCTCTGCAAGCAGGAGGTCTCCCAGTTCATGGAGGTCTTCGGCAAGGCGCTCGCGGACGACGGGCTGCTCGAGTTTATCAGCATCGGGATCGGAAGGGCCTACCCCGACACCGCGGACCTGTGGAAAAGCTGCTCCGAAGCCAAGCGCGCCGCCGGGTGCGGTTCTGTGGGCGGGGTGCGGGTCCACTATTTCGAGGATATGGGCGTCTACCGCTTCCTCTCCTGTGACACCCTTCAGAACGAGCTACAGTCCTTCTACACCGAGACCCTCAAGGTCCTCGTCGACTACGACCGCGACCACGACTCCGAGCTCGTGCGGACGCTCCAGACCTACTTCAAGTGCGGGGGCAACCTCAAAAAACTCGCGGAGGAGCTGGGCGTCCACTACAACACCGTCGCCTACCGCATCCAGCGGATCAAGGAACTTGCCGGCGTGAGCTTCGACAACGCCGACCAGCTTCTCAATCTGCAGATCGCGCTGAAGATTTATGATGTGCAGAGAGACAGATGAAGGCGCGGTCCCGGCACTGGAGATCTGCAACAGCCTGCGCAGATCGATCCCCGCCGGGGGCTGTCCCGCAACCGTTCACTCCGTTTTTGACCGGGCGGTCAACCTTGTCACCCCCCTCGGGCTCGTGACGCTGCTTCCCAAATGCCGTCCGCTCTATCCCTTTTCGGTGCGCATTGACATCGACATCCCCTTCCCCGCCCTCGGGCTGCGGCCCGATATGAGCGCGATGCTCCTGCCGGGGGAGGCGGCCGCCGGGGAACTGCGCGTGGATATGGCGGACGCCGCCGCCACCGACCTCTCTGTGCTCGATCGCAAAGAGCTGATCGTCCCGCACGACCTGTCCGACAGGCTCGAACGCCTCGCGGGGGTCATCGGCGAGGAGGGCAAGCCGGAGGGCATGGCGCCGCTCGTCTTCCACCTGGAGGAGGGCTCCTCCGCAGATTACGCGGAGCGCTTTCCCCACAACCACTACACCGCTTTCCTGCTCCCACGCGTCCGGCGCCTCTTCGACGCGCTGCACACGGGGCAGATCGTGGAAATCTCCGCGGCGGCCGGCGCGATGGCCGGCTGCGGGCCGGGCCTCACCCCCTCCTCCGACGACTTCCTGTGCGGGATGATGGCGGCGATGCTCGCCCGAGGCGGCGCAAGGGGCCGTGTGCTCCGCACGATGGACATCACCCAGCGCATGGGCTACGCCGCGCGCGTCAAGACCAACGTCATCAGCGGCAGTTTTCTCGTCCGCTCGTCGCAGGGCCTGCTCTCCGCCGACGTGCTCGACACGGTCGGGCAGCTCTTTTCAAACGGACCCACGCAGTCGCTCGAAAGCGCTGCTTCCAGAGTCATATCCTTTGGGGAAACGTCCGGGACGGACATCCTCAGCGGCATCTATTTCGGCGCAAAAATCTAACATAATGGAGGAATCGGCATTGGTTAAGCTGGATATCAAGCAGAATACCTATTACGACTCGGTAACCCTCATGCTCATCTCCAAGGACCTCAAGAAACTCGACGGCGTCGAGGAGGCCCTCGTCGGCATGGGCACCGACCTCAACCGGGACATCGCCCACAACCTCGGCCTTGTGACGCCCGAGTTCGAGACGATCACCGCCAACGACTTCTTCGTCGCCATCAGGTGCGAAAACGACGACGTCATGGCCGCCGCCCTTGCGAAGGTCGACGAACTGCTGACCAAGAAGAAGGAGAACAGCAGCGCCAACTACTATCCGCCGACCCTCTCCTCCGCCATCAAGATGGATGACCAGCTCAACCTGGCGATCATCTCCGTCCCCGGCAAGTATGCCGCCGGCGTCGCGGACGAGTGCCTCGACCACGACATCAACGTCATGCTCTTCAGCGACAACGTCACGATCGAGGAGGAGAAGCGCCTCAAGGAGAAAGCCGTCTCCAAGGAGCTGCTCATGATGGGCCCCGACTGCGGCACCGCGATCATCAACAACGTCCCGCTCGCCTTCGCGAACGTCATCCGCCCGGGCGACATCGGCATCGTCGGCGCCTCCGGCACCGGCACCCAGGAGCTCTCCTCGCTGATCGGCCAGTTCGGCGGCGGCGTCTCGCAGGTCATCGGCACCGGCGGCCGCGACCTCAAGATCGAGATCGGCGGCCTCATGATGACCTTCGCGCTCGACGCCCTCATCCAGGACCCCAAGACCAAGGTCATCGCGCTGACCTCCAAGCCTCCGGCCGAGGAGATCGCGGATAAGATTCTCAAGCAGGCCGCCGCTTCCGGCAAGCCGGTCGTCGTCTGCTTCGTCGGCGGCGATCCCGAGCAGGTCAAAAAATACGGCCTCATCCCCGCTCTCTCCCTCGAGGACGCGGCCCGCAAGGCGGTCGCCCTCTCCAAGGGCGAGCCGGTTGTCGACTTCACCGGCTTCTCGGCCCCCGACGTCGAGATCGACGCGATCGTCAAGGCGGAGACCGCCAAGTTCGCTCCCACGCAGAAGTACGTCCGCGGCCTCTACACCGGCGGCACCCTCTGCGACGAGGCGATGAAGATGCTCACCAAGGCGTTCGGCGGCGTCTATTCCAACATCCCGCTGAAGCCCGAATTCCAGCTCGAGGACGTCAACGTGGGCGTCGAGAACACCTGCCTCGACTACGGCGACGACGACTTCACCCGCGGCCGCCCGCATCCGATGATCGACCCGTCCCTGCGCGCCGAGCGCGTGGTCAAGGAGTCGCTCGACCCGACGGTCGCCGTCATCCTCGCGGACTGTGTCATCGGCTACGGCTCCCATCCCAACCCGGCCGAGGACCTTGCCGACGCCATCCGCACCGCCAAGGCGAACGCCGAGAAGGACGGCCGCTACCTGAGCGTCATCACCTCCGTCTGCGGCACCGAGGAGGACCCGCAGTCCCTCTCCAAGACGCAGCAGCAGCTGCGCGACGCGGGCGCGGTCGTGATGCCCACCAACTCGCAGGCGACCCGCCTTGTTGAGCGGATCATCTCGAACATCAAGTAAGGGGGTCAGGAACATGAGCAAACTCAACGAACTCTTCAATAAAAAGCTGCACATCGTCAACCTTGGCATCGAGTCCTTCTACGAGGACCTCAAGACCCAGAAGCAGGAAGCGATCCACGTCGACTGGAAGCCGGTCGCCGGCGGAAACAAGAAGATGGCGTCCCTGCTTGGGATGCTCAAATAAAATCTTCGCGGTTCAATTCACAAATTTCAGATAACAGGAGGAATTTACAATGACGTTGGGCGAAAAGATCAACCAAGCCAACGCGGAGGCGTTAAAACGCATCCTCGGCGCGCAGCCGACGCTTGTCGGGATGGGCACTGCCGGAGAGGACATCCCCGGTATGACCAAGAAGACCATCCTTCACGCCGGCCCGCCGGTCACATGGGATAAAATGTGCGGCCCGGTCCGCGGCGCCGTCATCGGCGGCCTCATCTACGAGGGCCTCGCCGCCAACAAGGAGGAGGCCGAAAAGCTGGCCGCCTCGGGCGAGATCACCTTTGACTCCTGCCACCACCACAACGCGGTCGGCCCGATGGCCGGTATCGTGACCTATTCGATGCCTGTCTGGAAGGTCGTCAACAAGACCTCCGGCAACTACGCGTACTGCACCGTGAACGAGGGCCTCGGCAAGGTTCTCCGCTTCGGCGCCTTCGGCGACGAGGTCATCGACCGCCTGAAATGGATCCAGAACGAGTTCTACCCGATCGTCAAGGAAGCCATCGCCATCCACGGCGAGATCAACCTCAAGACGATGATCGCGCAGGTCCTGCAGATGGGCGACGAGGGCCACAACCGCAACAAGGCCGGCACCTCCCTGCTGATCCGTGAGCTCGCTCCCGCGATCGCGCAGACCCACTTCCCGCTGGAGAAGATCGTCAAGGTCCTCGAGTTCCTCAACTCCAACGACCACACCTTCCTGAACCTCACGATGCCCGCCTGCAAATCCACCATGGACCCCGTGGGCAACATCCCCTACTGCACCATCGTCTACACGATGGCCCGCAACGGAACGGAATTCGGCATCCGCGTCTCCGGCTTCGGCAACCGCTGGTTCACCGCTCCCGCGGAGATCATCGACGGCCTCTACTTCCCCGGCTACACCCAGGCGGACGCCAACCCGGACGTCGGCGACAGCTGCATCACCGAGACCACCGGCATCGGCGGCTTCTGCATGGCGGCGGCCCCCGCGATCGTCCAGTTCGTCGGCGGCACCGTGGCCGATTCCATCAAGTACTCCACCCAGATGTATGAGATCACCGAGGGCGAGGGCAACACCTACCAGATTCCGGCCCTCAACTTCCGCGGCAGCGCCACCGGCATCGACATCCGCAAGGTCATCGAAACCGGCATCCGCCCGATCATCAACACCGGTATCGCCCACAAGGACATGGGCGTCGGCCAGGTCGGCGCCGGTATCGTCAGCCCGCCGATGAAGTGCTTCGAGGATGCGCTTGAGGCGTGCGGCGAGTGGATGGAATAATTTCTTCCCCTCTCCCGTATCCTGTCCCCATGGGGACCTGAAAACAGTCGTTTGTATACCTACATACAATTCAATCTTAAGGAGGCAATTTTATGAGCAAGTGGAGCGACGTGAAAATCTATGACCTGAGCATCCCGATTGGTATCCTCACCCCGCCGTGGCCGACCTATGAGCCCATGCAGATGAAATTCTTCAAACGTCTGGCGCCGAACGGTGCGAACGGCCAGCTGGTGACCCATTCCAACCATGTCGGCACCCATCTCGACGGCCCCCTGCATTTTGATACCGCCGGCCGCGACATCGCGTCCCTCGAGCTGACCAAGCTGTGCGCCCCCGGCGTCGTGGTCGACCTGTCCGATATGGCGCAGGATTTCGGCATCTACACCCCGAAGGACATCACCGACCGCGCCGACGTCCACAAGGGCGATATCCTGATCATCAACACCGGCTACCACAAATACGGCTTCGATCAGCCGACCGCGGATGAGAAGCGCTACATGCTGCGTCACCCCGGCCCGTCGATGGACTTCATCCAGTGGGTCCGCGACATGGAAATCAAGTGGATCGGCGTCGACTGCGGTTCCGCCGACCATCCGATGAACACCAAGATCCGTGACTGGGAGCCTATGGAGGCCGAGGCCTGCGACAAGATCTTCATGGAGCGCTATGGCAAACACCTCAACGAGATCTACGAGTGGCCGAAGAACTATCAGGCCATGCACATCCAGCTCTTCTGCCAGCCCTACGAGGCGATCCACGCCGAGTGCCTGGGCGGCCAGATCGACGAGCTGAGCAACAAGCGCTGCGTCATCGGCTGCTTCCCCTGGAAGTTCACCGAGGGCGAGAGCTGCATCAGCCGTATCGTTGCCTTCACCGGCTTCGACGATGTCTGATTGATCTCTCCGTAAATTACGGTTCGTGTCTTCCTCACGGCTGCGGCCGCCCCGCTTACGCGGGGCGGCCGCAGCCATGCCCGGATGTGGAAAGCGGCGCCCGGCCACTTGGCCGGACGCCGCTTTTCTTCGGTTGCTCCGCGCTTCAGGAGACGACGTTTTCCGGCGCGCCGTCCAGCCACGCCGCGAGGTTCTCGAAGACGATCACCGCGCGCTTTTCAAGCGCCTCCTTCGTGGCGAACGCGACGTGCGGCGTCGCGACCAGGTTGGGGGCGGAAAAGAGCGGATGGTCCCGCGGGATGGGCGGCTCGGTCTCGAAGACGTCGATCCCCGCGCCCGCGATCACCCCGTCGGACAGCGCCTTCGCGAGCGCCGCGCTGTCCACCACCGGGCCGCGCGCCGTGTTGATGAGGAAGGCGGTTTTCTTCATGAGGCCCAGCTCCCGCGCGCCGATGAGCCCGCGCGTCCCGTCGTTGAGCGGCACGTGCAGCGACACGACGTCGCAGCTGGAGAGCAGCTCGTCGAGTCCGACGTAGCGCAGCCCCGTCTCCGGCTTTTGGGTGCGGCTGTAGGCGACCACCTCGCATCCGAACGCCTCGGCGATGCGCGCGACGCGCAGGCCGATCGCCCCGGCGCCGACGATCCCGAACTTCTTGCCCTCCAGCTCGGTCCCGATAAGCCCCGCCTTGGTGCCGCCCTCCCGCACCGCCCGGTCGCAGGGAAGGATGCTGCGGCAGAGGGCGATCAGCAGCCCAAACACGAGGTCGGCCACCGCGACGGTGGAATAGCCCGCGCAGTTGCAGACGGTGACGCCGCGTTCCCGGCAGGCATCCATCGCAACATGGTCGACGCCGGTAAACGCCACCAGGATCAGCTTGAGGGCGGGGCACCGCTCGATCACCTCGCGCGGATAGGGCAGGTTGGAGAGCACGACCGCGTCCGCGTCCCGGCTGCGCTCGATGAGCGTGGGCACGTCCTCGGCGCGGGTGTCGTAAGAAACGATTTCGATCCGCCCAGCGGCGGCCTTCTCCGCCATCGCCAGCAGTTTTTCCTTTTCCACGCCCAGCGGCTCCAGAATCACCAGTTTCATGGGAATCCTCCTTGCAGCGGCCCGGGGGCCGGTATTCTCATGGATATCATAGCATGTCCCGGCGTATATTGCATCCCCGGGAAGAAAATTTTACCGGTCGGGCAGCGTCACCGTGCAGGTTGTCCCCGCGCCCGGCGCGCTCTCGTATTTGATCGCGCCGCCGTGCAGGTCGAGGATCCGTTTGACGATCGAAAGCCCGAGGCCGTTGCCCTCGCGGGAGTGGGAGCCGTCCCCCTGGTAAAACTTCTCAAAGATGCGCTGCTGCGTCTCGGGAGACATGCCGATCCCGTCGTCGGCGATCTCCACCCGCAGCCCGCCGACGACCCGGCGCAGCTTGACCGAGATATTGCCCCCCTCGCCGGTGAACTTGATCGCGTTGGAGAGCAGGTTCAGCCAGAGCTGCTGCACGAGCTCCTCGTCCCCCCGGTAGTCCGCCCGGTCAAGCTGGATGTCGAGGTCGATGTGCCTGGCGTGCCACTGGTTTTCCAGCAGCAGGATGCAGCGCCTGATCTGTTCGTCGAGGGAAAAGACGGTGGGGTTTTCCGCGGCCGACTGGTTTTCCAGCCTGGACAGGCGCAGCAGATTGGAGGAGAGGCTCGCCATGCGGTCAGTCTCGTCGGAGATCAGGCGGGTGTACTTCTGGAATTTCTCCTCGCTGAGCTTTCCATAGGGGGCCGAGGTCAGCAGCTTGACGCTCCCCTGGATCGCGGCGATCGGGGTCTTGAACTCGTGGGAGACGCTGCTCACAAAGTCCTTGCGGAGATATTCGATGTTGCGCAGCTCCCCGACCATCCAGTTGAAGTTGCGCACCACGACCCCCATTTCGTCGCGGCTCTCAAAGTCGACGTGCACGTCGAAGTTGCCGCGCGCCACCTGCCGGATGGCCTGGTTGAGCTTCTGCAGCGGGCGGATGGCGCGGTGGATGGCGACCACCGCGCCGAGGCTCGCGATCGCCGCGCAGAGGAAGAGGGTCTGTAGCACCAGCTTCCGGATCCCCGTGAACTGGCCCGGCGGGGGCGTGACAGAAAGGTACAGGTAGCCGTCTGGCATCCGCACCGCCCCTTCAAAACGGCCCTCCACCGTGCGCATCTCGAGCTTTCCCGGCTCGAGCGCGGCGCCGGAAAAGGGTCCGGGCAGCTCATCCGCGCGCTCGTAGACCTCCACGACGTCGAGGCGCTTTCTCAGCTCGTCGACGATGTCCCGCGTCGTCAGGCCGGAGCGGTCCATGAACCCCGCGAAGATGTCCACGACCGACTGGATCTGCAGTTCGGCCGACTGCTGCATCCTGCCCCAGATGTTGATGAAGGTGACCAGATAGGTGATCCCGCACGCCAGGAAGATGACCACGAAGAGGGTCACCAGGTATTTGAAGCGCACCGAGTGAATCCGCAGGATGTCGGCCGCCTCGCGGCCGTCCCTTTTACCCGCGTTCATACCAGCTTCTCCGCGCGGTAGCCCAGCCCGCGCACCGTCACGAGCTTGAACTGCCGCAGGCCGCCGAATTTTTCCCGCAGGCGCTTGATGTGCACGTCCACCGTGCGCTCGTCCGCGTCGGAGTCGAGCCCCCAGATGTCGTCCATCAGCTGCTGGCGGGTAAAGGTCTTGCCGGGGGCGTTCAGGAGCTTGAACAGGAGCTGGAACTCCTTTTTAGGCAGCACCGCGGTGCCGTGCTCGTCGGTCACCGAGAGCGCGTCGTAGTCGAGCTCGATGTCGCCGATGCGCAGCTTGTGGCCGCTGGCCATCTGCGCCCGCCGCAGCAGCGCCGACACCCGCCAGAGCAGCTCCTCGAAATCGACCGGCTTGACCATATAGTCGTCGGTGCCCGCCAGAAACCCCTGGTGCTTGTCCTCCAGCGTCTCCCGCGCCGTCACCATGATGACCGGCAGCGTATACCCCGCCTGCCGCAGCTCCTGCGTCAGCCGGTAGCCGTCCAGCTCCGCCATCATGATGTCGCAGATCAGCAGGTCGATGTGCGCGTCCTCCATGACCGCGAGCGCCTCCGCTCCGTTTTTCGCCTGATAGACCTGGTATCCGTTTTCCGCCAGGTAGTCGCTCATCAATTCCCGCAGACTGTAATCGTCCTCCGCCACCAGGATATGGAACATCAGCATCACGCCCCCAAGAAAGTTTCACAAGTCCATGTTGAGTATATCGGATTTTTATGAACAAAAGGTTAAATTTCCGCCAAAGACCGCTCTACGGGTTCGGGAGTTCAAAAAAAGTTCATACAGAAGGACTATGATTAAGCCTGTTGTATTTTTGTTATATCATTTGGAGGGATATCCGCATGAACCAAAACCGCACGCGCTTCGCAGCCTGCCTGACGGCGGCCTGCCTGATGGCCGGAACCGCCGGCTGCGCCCCCAAGGCCGTGGAGACGGCCGTCCAGGAGAAAAGCATCTATGTGGAAACCGTGACCGCCGAAACGGGGGACCTTTCCCTCAGCACCGAGTTCATCGGCACCGTTGAACCGGATGAGCTCGTCAGCGTCTTCCCGAAGGTCGCCGGCACCGTGCTGGCCGTCCATAAAAACGTCGGGGACGAGGTCAAAAAGGGCGAGCTCCTCTTTGAAGTCGACCCCTCCGACATCCAGCTGTCGGTGAACATCGCGCAGGCGCAGCTCATGAGCGCGCAGGCCCAGATGGACCAGGCGCTCGGCAGCTCCTTCGACATGCAGATGATCCAGCTCGAAAGCCAGCTCAAGCAGGCGCAGAACGCCTATTCGAACGCCCGCCAGAGCCTGCGGGACTACAACGACGGCACCGAGGACTCGATGGACGACATCTCGAACGGCATGGCCGCCTTCCAGCAGTCGATGCAGAGCCTGAAACAGCAGATCGCCGAAAAAGACGCGGCGATCAAGCAGGCGCAGGAGGCCGGGGACCCGGATGAAGTCGCACGTCTGCTGGCGCAGAAGCAGGGGCTTGAGGCCTCCTACGACCAGGCGGAAGCCCAGTACCTGATGATGCGCGCCAACTACAACGATCTCGACGACGGCGACGACGCGCAGCATAAGCAGCTCCGCACCGCCGTGCGCAACGCGCAGACCGCCTACGAGTCGGCCGAGCAGATCTACGAGCTGACCAAGGACGCGGTACATAACGACGCGATCAAGGTCGCCAAGGCCTCCCTCGGGCAGGCGACCGCCGCCTTTGAGGCGCAGGCCAAGCAGCTCGAATACACCCGCGTCACCTCCCCGATCGACGGCGTGATCGAACAGAAAAACGTCTCCGAGCAGGGGCTGGTCTCCCAGTCGAGCCCCGCCTACACCGTCTCCAACAAATCAACCCTCATGGTCACCTTCTACGTCCCCGCCGACGCGGTCGACCAGATGGCGGCCGGCGACAAGGTCACGATCGAAAACGGCCGCAGGACCTATAAGGGCACCATTGCCGAGGTCGGCACGATGGTCGACCCCGCCACCGGACTCTTCAAGGTGAAAGCCTCCGCCGACGGGGACGACGGCGCCCTTCTGACCGGGCTTTCGGTCAAGGTCACCGCCGACACCGCCAAGGCGCGCGGCAGCCTGCTCATCCCGCAGAGCGTCGTCTACTATGAGGACGGCGCGGCGTATGTCTACCTGCTCGAGAACGGCCATGCGGTCAAAACCTTTATCGAGACGGGAATCTCCAACGAGGAGTCGGTCGAGGTCACGTCCGGGCTGACCGCCGCCTCCCGGATCATCTCCACCTGGCACCCCAACCTCACCGACGGCGCCGCCGTCGTCCCGGCGGCCGAGGCCGCGGCCGCCTCTTCCACCGCCTCCGAAGAGGCCTCCTCCGCAAAAGCCGCTTCCGAAGGCCAGCAGGCCGAGCCGGACGCCGCCGCTTCCGACGCCGCTTCCGGCGGCGCACAGGAGGACTGACGCCCTATGAATTTAACGAAACTTGCGATCAGGCGCCCTGTGTCGATGTTCATCGTCGTGCTGGCGCTGGTGGTCTTCGGCTTTTCGGCCATGCTCGGGGCCCCGCTCGAGCTCATGCCCGACATGGAGATGCCCGCCATGATCATCCTCACCATCTATCCGGGCGCGGGGCCCGAGGAGGTCAACGACCTCGTCACCTCGGTCATCGAGGACTCGGCCGCGAGCCTCAGCGGCGTCAAGAACGTCACCTCGCAGTCCAAGGAGAACATGTCGATCGTCATGCTCGAGATGGACTACGGCGCCAACATGGACGTGGCGCACATGGATCTGCAGGAGAAGCTCGACATGTATAAGAGCACCCTGCCGGACGACGCCCAGACCCCGACCATCATCGAGGTCAGCATGGACATGATGCCGAGCATCGTCCTCTCCGCCAACGCCACGGGCGACGTCGACCTGCTCCGCCTCATCGACGACGACGTTAAGCCCGAGTTTGAAAAGCTCTCGGGCGTGGCCACCGCCGACGTGATGGGCGGACAGAAGGACTACATCAGCGTCACCCTCAACGAGGAGCGCCTCAAGCAGTATAAGCTCGACATGAATACGATCATCGGGTTCGTGGGCGCCGCCGACTTCTCCATCCCGGCCGGCAGCGTCGACCGCGGCGACCAGGAGCTCTCCCTGCGCGGCGGCGTCAGCTACAACACCGTCGAATCGCTCAAAAACATCCCCATCACCCTCCCCACCGGCCAGGTCATCCACCTGTCCGACGTGGCGAACGTCTACCAGGGCACCGAGGAGGCCGGCTCGATCAGCCGCTACAACGGCCATGAGACGGTCATGATCTCGATCACCAAGCGGCAGAGCGCCGGCACCGTAGACGTCTCCCGCGCGGTCATCGACACGATGAACAAGATCAACGCCAGCAACATCGGCATCGAGATGTCGGTCATCAACGACTCGAGCGAGCAGATCCTCGCTTCGATCAAGACGGTCATCCAGACGCTGATCGGCGCGGTCATCCTCTGCATGATCGTGCTCTTCCTCTTCTTCCGGGACTGGCGCGCCTCCCTCATCGTCGGAAGCTCGATCCCCGTCTCGGTGCTCACCACCCTCATCCTCATGAACATGATGGGCTTCTCCTTCAACGTCGTCTCCCTCGGAGGGCTCATCATCGGCGTCGGCATGATGGTCGACAACTCGATCGTCGTGCTCGAAAGCTGCTTCCAGCGGCAGGAGCGCCAGCTCACCCACCGGGAGGCCGCGCTCGAGGGCGCGAAGTTCGTCACCAGCTCGATCATCGCCTCGACGATCACCACCATCGTCGTCTTCCTGCCCATCAGCATCCTGAAGGGCCTGTCCGGACAGATGTTCCGCCAGCTGGGCTTCACGATCATCTTCTCGCTGACCGCGTCGCTCATCTCCGCGCTGACCATCGTCCCGCTCATGTTCTGCCGCCTCAAGCCGGTCGAGCGGGAGGGCAGGTTCGGCCTCTGGCTCAAAAAGGTGGAGGTCTCCTACGGCGGCTTCCTCAAAAAGACCTTCCGCCACAAGGCGCTGGTCGTCATCGTCTCCGTCGTGCTGCTCGTCGTTTCGGTCGGCATGGTCTTCTTCATCCCGATGCAGCTGATGCCCGACATCGACCAGGGCTCCATCTCGATCTCGGTCGACACCAAGCCGGGGCTCAAGCTCGAGGAGGTCGACAGGATCCTCACCGGCCTCGAAACGATGGTCGCCGAATGCCCCGACGTCGAGCGCTATTCCCTGTCGAGCGGCGGCGGCTCGATGCTCTCGTCGGGCGGGGGCGGTTCGATCTCCGTCTATCTCCGGGGCGACCGCGAGAAGAACACCAAGGAATGGGTCGACATCTGGCGCGCCCAGACTGCCAACACGGTCGGCTACGACGTCGACGTGAGCGCCTCGAGCATGATGTCGATGATGGGCGGCGGCTCGAGCGTCGACGTGAATATCCAGGGCAACGACCTCGACACCCTGCGCGGCGTCTCCAGGCAGATCGAAGAGCAGCTGCGCGGGCGCGGCGAAGTCGTGCGCGTTACCTCGGCCGTCTCCTCCGGCGACCCGCAGGCGGAGATCAAGGTCGACCCGATCAAGGCGACCGCCGTCGGGCTCACCCCGAAGCAGGTCATCGGAACCGTCTACAACATCATGGAGGGCAACTCCCCCGACACGCTGCGCGTCAACGGACAGGAGTACGACATCCGCATCGAGTACCCCAAGGACCGCTACCAGACGGTCGCGGACCTGTCCGGGCTGATGCTCACCGCCCCCGGCGGCCGGCAGGTCCCGCTCCTGGACATCGCGACGATCGAGTACTCCAACGCGCCCCTCCAGATTGACCGCCAGAACAACCAGTACATCGTGACCGTCTCCGGCCAGCTCACCACCGCCGCCGAGAGGAACGCCGCGAAGATCACCCAGGAGGTCACCAAGTCGGTCGAGGGCATCCTGCCCATCGGCGTTTCGATCGCCACAAGCGACATGATGGAGAGCATGAACGAGGAGTTCTCCGCCCTCGGCGGGGCCATCCTCACCGCGATCCTGCTCGTCTTCATGGTCATGGCGATGCAGTTTGAATCCGCGCGCTTCTCAATCATCGTCATGATCTGCGTCCCCTTCTCCCTCATCGGCTCCTTCGGGCTGATGCTGCTGTCGGGCGTGACGATGAGCATGCCCTCTCTGATGGGCTTCCTGATGCTCGTCGGCACCGTCGTCAACAACGGTATCCTCTTCATCGATACCGCCAACAGCTACCGGGGAAGCATGGACGCCGAGACCGCGCTCATCTACGCGGGCCGCAGCCGCCTGCGCCCCATCCTGATGACCACGCTGACCACCGTCCTCTCGATGCTCCCGATGGCCCTTGCGATCGGGAGCAGCGCCGAGGCGATGCAGGGCATGGCAATCGTGATCATCGGCGGCCTGACCGCCTCCACCGTGCTGACGCTGCTGCTTCTGCCGACCTTCTACCTGCTCTTCCGGGGCAAACCCCGCAAGAACAACGACACCGACCCCGAGGCGGCGCTGAAGCCGCCCGCGAGCGATCTCACCCCAGAGGAGCTTTCGCAGTTCTGACCCGCATTTCTGCGCATGAAAACGCCCGTCCCGCCTGCGCGGGGCGGGCGTTTCGCGTCCCTCCGCCCTTCCCCGCGAAGGCATATCCCATACGTGTCCGGAATAGATATTAGGGACAAGAGTATTGACGGGAAAGGACTGAAACATCCTATGGAGGACTATCAGGGACTGACCGGCCGACAGGCCGAAAAACTGCTCGCCGAGCACGGGGAAAACCGCATCCGCGCGGGCAAGAAAGCCGGTATGCTCAAAATCTTCGCGGGACAGTTCCGCGACGCCATGATCATGATCCTGCTCGCGGCGACGGTCGTCTCGGCGCTGATGGGGGAATATACCGAGGCGCTCACCATCGTCGCGATCGTCTTTATCAACGCCCTGCTCGGCTTCTTCCAGGAGTACCGCACCGAGCGCACCCTCGAAAAGCTCGGCGAGCTCTCCGCGCCCTGGGCGGTCGTCGTGCGCGACGGGCAGGCCCGGAGCATCCCCGCCAGCGAGGTGGTTCCGCAGGACATCTTCTGCCTCAAGGCGGGCGACCGCGTCCCCGCCGACGGCTGCATCCTCGGGGGCGGCGGCATCCTCTGCGACGAATCGATGCTCAGCGGCGAATCCGCCGGCGTGGAAAAGTCCCCCGCCGCCGACCCCGCCGCCCCCGCCAAAAAGAACCTCGTCTACATGGGCACCCTCGTCACCCAGGGCAAGGCGATCTGCCGCGCCTCCGCCACCGGCGCGGACACCGAAATGGGTAAGATCGCGGACATGCTCGGCGGCATTGAGGCGCAGCCCACCCCCCTCCAGAAGCGCCTCGCCCAGATGGGCAAGGTCATCGGCGTGGCCTGCCTCGTCATCTGCGGCGTCGTCGCCGTCACTGGCATCCTGCGCGGCGAGGACCCCTTCAATATGCTGCTCACCGGCATCTCGCTGGCCGTCGCCGCCATCCCCGAGGGCCTGCCCGCCGTCGTCACGATCGCGCTGGCCCTCTCGGTCGGGCGGATGGTCAAGCGGGGCGCCCTCATCCGGCGGCTGCACGCCGTCGAGACGCTCGGCTGCGCCAACGTCATCTGCTCGGATAAGACCGGGACCCTCACCGAGAACCGCATGACCGTCAAGGCGGTCCAGACCCTCGACTGCCGCCTGGAGGTGAGCGGCGCGGGCAACGAGAGCACCGGGCAGTTTACCCTCAACGGACGCGCCGTCGAGCCCTGCGACTTCCCCTCCGCCGCGATGCTGCTCGACGTGGCGCTGCTCTGCAACAACGCCTCCGTCACCCCAAAGCGGGAGGGGCTGCGCGGGCTGGTGGGGCTCTCCAGGGGCGGCGAGCTCGAGGTGTTCGGAGAACCGACCGAGGCCGCCCTGCTCGTCATGGCCGCCAAGGCGGGGCTCTACCGGGAGTCCCGCCCCTACGAGGTCGAGGGGGAGATCCCCTTCGACTCCACCCGCAAAATGATGTCCGTCATCGTCCGCCGGGAGGACGGCAGGCGGTTCCTCTTCACCAAGGGCGCGCCCGACATCCTTCAGAAGCGGTGCACCCGGTGTGCCACCAAATCCGGGATCGTCCCGCTCACCCCCGAACTGCGCAGGCAGATCGCCGCCCAAAACGAGGCGATGGCGGGACGCGCGCTGCGCGTGCTCGGCTTCGCCTACCGGGAGGCCTCCTCCCCCGACGACCGCGGCGAGCAGGGGCTTATCTTCACGGGGCTCGCCGGCATGCTCGACCCGCCCCGCAAAGAGGCCTACGGCGCGGTCGCCAAATGCCGCGAGGCTGGCATCCGGCCGGTCATGATCACCGGCGACCACGCTGTGACCGCCAAGGCGGTCGCCGCCGAGCTTTCGATCTACCAGCCGGGCGACCGGGTCGTCACCGGAGGCGAGCTCGACGGGATGAGCGACGAGGCGCTTGCCCGGGAAATCAAGCGCATCTCTGTTTTCGCGCGGGTCACCCCCGCGCACAAGCTGCGGATCGTGCGCGCCCTTAAAAAGCAGGGCAACGTCGTGGCGATGACAGGCGACGGAGTCAACGACGCGCCCGCCGTCAAGGAGGCGGACATCGGCGTTTCGATGGGCGTCACCGGCACCGACGTCACCAAGGAGGCGTCGTCGGTCATCCTGATGGACGACAACTTCGCCACGCTGGTGGCCGCCGTCGAGGAAGGCCGCGTCATCTACCGCAACATCCGCAAGTTCATCCGCTACCTCTTCTCCTGCAACATCGGCGAGGTCGTCACGATGTTCTTCGCCATGCTCATGGGCATGCCGGTCCCGCTGCTGCCCATCCAGATCCTGCTCGTGAACCTCGCCACCGACGGGCTGCCCGCCATCGCCCTCGGCCTCGAGCCCCCCGACAAGGACGTCATGCGCGAAAAACCCCGCCGCGCCGACGAATCGGTCTTCTCGAACGGGCTGGGCTTCACGATCGTCATCCGCGGACTGCTCATCGGCATCTGCACCCTCGGGGTGTTCACCTCCCTCATCCGCTCCTGCGGCGACCTGCACACCGCCCGCACCGGCGCGCTGCTCGCGCTCGTCATGATGCAGCTCATCCACGTCTTCGAGTGCAAGAGCGAGACAAAAAGTATCTTCGCGATCAACCCCTTCAACAACCTCAAGCTCGTGGGCGCGGTGCTCAGCTCCGCCGTGATCATGTATTTCGCGATCTACAACCCCCTGCTGGCCCCAATGTTCCGCGCCGTCCCCCTCACCCTCTCCCAGCTCGTGACCGTCGCCTCCTACTGCATCTTCGTCCCGATCGTGTCCGGCGTCATCCTCGGCGTCAAAAACCGCACCGCCCGTCACACGGTCGCCACCGCCAGCGAGCTTGCCTCCGCGCGGTAACGCCGCAAAAAGCCCCCCCCCCGGCGGCGGGCCGCGGGGGGGGTTCCATACCCTATCTCAGCAGGAGCGGCGTGTGCGCGCGGCAGGCGAGCACCTCCTCCATCGTGGGCAGCGCGGGGATCGCGCCCGGGCGGGTGGTCGTCATCGAACCCGCCGCGTTGCCGAAGGAGAGCACGTCCTCCAGCTCTTCCCGGGTGAGGCTCCGGATCTCCGCGAGGGACTTTCCGCAGAGGCGGTAGAGCACCGCCCCGAAGAAGGAATCCCCCGCGCCGTTGGTGTCGACCGTCCTGACGTCGAAGGTCGGCTGGCGCCCGCACAGCTCCCCGAGCCGGAAGAACGCCCCCTTCGCGCCCAGCGAGACGAGCGCGAGGGACGCGCCCGCCTCCAGGAGCTTTTGGGAGCCGCGTTCGAGGTCGGTTTCGCCGGTGAGCAGCGTAAGCTCCTCGTCGGACACCTTCACGATGTCCGCGAGGGAGAGCCCCTCGCGCATCCAGCGCTTCGCCTCGCCGGGGCTTTCCCACAGGAGCGGGCGGTAGTTGGGGTCGTAGCTGACGACCGCGCCGGCCTCCTTCGCGGCGCGCACCGCCGCGAGGGTCGCCGAACGGCTCGGCTCGTCGGTGAGCGACACCGAGCCGAAATGCATGATCCGCGCCTGTCCGGTGAGCTCCCGCTTCACCTCTCCGGGCGAGAGCATGATGTCCGCGCCCGGCTTGCGGTAGAAGCTGAAGGAGCGGTCTCCGCGCTCGTCGAGCTGGACGAAGGCGAGGGTGGTCGGGACCTCCCCCGTCATGACAAGCCCGGAGGTGTCGATCCCAAGGCCGTCGAGGGTATCCCGGAGGAACCGCCCGAAGCCGTCCTCCCCCACCTTGCCGATAAAAGCGGTCTTTCCGCCGAGGCGGGTGACCGCCGCGAGCACGTTCGCGGGCGCCCCGCCCGGGTTGCGCGCAAAGAGCGCCGCTCCGCGGCCGCTCGTTCCGGCCGGGGTAAAATCGATCAGCAGTTCGCCGACCGCCACTACGTCGTACATATTCAGCCCTCCCGTCTTTTTCCACAGTATAGCATATCCGCTGCGGGAAGGGGAGATTTTCCTGCCTGTTTTTTCAAATTTCCACGCCCGGGCGGTTGAGCCCGGACGCAATCCATGATAGGATGGAAAAAGGATATCCCCGCAAAGGAGGTTTTCACATGAAGCGTCATCTCGTCCGCGTCCTCGCCCTGGCCGCGGCTTTTCTGCTGACGGCCTGCGCCGCCCGCCTGCCCTCCCCGGAAGCGCGTCGGGCTCCTTCCACGGCGGAGTCCGCCGTTTCGGCCGCGCCGGAGGCGCTCGAACCCGCCCCGCCGCTCGCCGTTTCCCTCGGGGATCGGGCCGAGCTGGTGGAAGCGGGCGCGGAAGCGCCCGTCTTTCCGGTCTCCGACCCGGCGGAGCTGCCGCTTCTTCCCGGCGGGTACGCGGTCACCGTGACCGACGCAGGGGGCGGGACCGTCTTCGCGGGGGAGTCGGGGGAGCTTGGCGGTTTTCTGCCGGCGCGAAACGGCGGCTATGCCTACGAAGCCGCCGCCGGCGGAACCCTCTACCGCTTCACGGTCGACTGCGCGTTCCCGGTGCAGCTCTCGTTGAACGCCGCCGCGCGGCAGGGGGAGACGGTCGTCCTGCGCACCCTCTACGCCGACGGCGCGGAGCTTTCCGCCGAAAGCGACCTCGGGTTCTCGCCCCGCTTCTTCTCCGCCGGAGACGGAAGCCAGATCGCGCTGCTGCCGGTGCGCTACACCACCCCGGCGGGCGTTTACGGCCTCACCGTCACGGCGGGGGATGAGGTCCTCACCCGCGAGATCGTCGTCGAGCAGCGGGAATTCGAGGTGCAGTACCTCGAGATGGACGCCGCCACGGCGGAGGAGACGGCGCTCTCCGCCGCCGCAAACGCCGAATGGGAGGAGAAGGTCGAGCCGCTCAAGGCGGTCGCCGACCCGGTGCAGTACTGGGAGAACCCCTTCCTCCAGCCGGTCTCCGGCGAGATCACCACCCAGTTCGGCTGCATCCGCTACACCAACGACGACCCGACCCCCTCCCGCCACGGGGGGATCGACATCGCCGCCAAAACGGGCACCGACGTGCTCGCCGCCAACAACGGCCGCGTGCTCTTCGCCGAGCGCATCCAGCTCACCGGCAACACGGTCGTCATCGAGCACGGCTACGGCCTCAAGAGCTTCTACTACCACATGGATTCTCTCTCCGTCTCCGCCGGCGACGCCGTCAAAAAGGGCGACAAGATCGGAGAGGTGGGCACCACCGGCTATTCGACCGGGCCGCACCTGCACTTCGCGCTGGCGGTGAACAACGTTTTCGTGAACCCGTGGACCGCCTTCGATCCCGGCATCTGACGCGCAGCGGCAAAAAAGCCCCCGGCCGGCGGCCGGGGGCTTTTTATTTTGGTTCCTAGTCCTTTTTCTTCTGGTTCTTTTCACGTAGCTTGTCGTTGGCGGCCAGCAGTCCCTGCGACACGTAGTCGAGCTGTTCGACCTCGTCGTAGCGGTCGACCAGGTCGCTCTGCTCCATCTCCTCGGGGGCCTCGCCCTTGGCGGGCTTAAAGACCAGCTTGAGCAGGATGGGCGTCAGCATCGCCGCGCAGACCACCATGATGATCACCGGGCCGAAGAAGGCGGGCGGCATGAGCCCCATCGCCATGCCTTTGTTGGCGACGATCAGCGCGACCTCGCCGCGGCAGGCCATGCCGAAGCCGACCTGCACGCACTGGCGGTTGGTGAATCCGCAGAGCTTCGCGCCGAGCCCGCAGCCGATCAGCTTGGAGACGACCGCCACCAGCACCATCATCACCGCGAAGAGCACGATCGCCGCGTCCATCTTGGGCAGCACGACCTTGATGCCGATGCTCGCGAAGAAGATCGGGGTCAGCAGCAGGTAGGAGAGCGGGGAAAATTTCGATTCGATGTATTTTGCCTTGGGGGTGGTGGCGATGATCACACCCGCGGAAAAGGCGCCGATGATGTCCGCGACGCCGAAAAACTCCTCGGCGCAAAAGGCCATCACGAGGCAGAGGACGAAGGCCAGCAGGGGGAAACGGTGCAGATCCTTGTCGTGCATGACCTTGGTCATATACCAGCCGAGCAGCCTGCTGACGAGCACGCCGACCACGCCCACGAAGACGAAAAAGGCGACGATCTTGACAAAGACAACCACCATGCTGACCTGCGCGCCCGCCAGGCTCGTCACGACGGTCAGCGCGATCAGGCCGAGGATGTCGTCGATGAGGGCGGCTGCTAAGATCGTGTTGCCCACCCTGGTGGAGAGCTTGCCGAGCTCCTTGAGAGTCTCGACCGTGATGCTGACCGAGGTGGCGGTCAGGATGACGCCGATGAAGATGTTCTGGAGCAGGACGCTTCCGGGGTGCGCAAATTCGCCCCGGTTGAAGAAGAAGGCCAGCCCCGCGCCCATCGCGAGCGGGACGAGCACGCCGCACAGCGCGACGACAAACCCCGCCTTCCCGGTCTTTTTCAGTTCCTGGATGTCGGTGCCCATACCGGCGGTAAACATGATGACAATGACGCCCAGTTCGGACACCTGCGCCAGAAAGTCGGTCGCCTGCAGGACGTTGAGCATCGCCGGGCCGAGGATCAGCCCCGCGAGCAGAGCGCCGACGACCTGGGGCATCTGGTAGCGTTTCGTCAGGAGCCCCAGAACCTTTGTGCTCACCAGAATGAGCGCGATGTCCATCAGAAATTTGTATGACATTCGATTCTCCTCTTTCCTTCCCCATTTTCTCACACTTTTTTCACAGTTATTTATTATAGACCTTTCGGCGTAATTAGCAAGTTCTTTTAATGGTTTTTGTGCAATATTACCTCTACTTTTTCCGTATCCGCCACGCTGACAGCCGCCGCGCGGCCGGTTTTTGGCGGATACGACAAGGACGCCCCGGCCGCGGAAGCGGCCCGGGCGTCCGGTTTCTCCTATTTTGCGGGGACGGCCTCCTTCGGGCGCACCTTCCCCGACCGCACCAGCTCCACAAAGACGGGCGCGAGCTTGGGGTCGAACTGGGTGCCCGCCCCGCGTTCGATCTCCGCGATCGCGAACTCCACCGGCATCGCCGGCTTGTAGGAGCGCGCGGTCGTCATCGCGTCGAAGGCGTCCGCGATCGCCAGGCAGCGCGCGGACAGCGGGATGTCCTCCCCCGCGATCCGCCGCGGGTAGCCCTTGCCGTCCCACCGCTCGTGGTGGCCGATCGCGGCCGGGATCACGTAGTCGAGCGAGGGCAGGTGGCGGATCATCGCCACCGAGTTCTCCACATGCTTCTGCATGATGTTGTATTCCTCGGGGGTCAGCCGCCCCGGCTTGGTCAGGATGTGCTCGGGGATGCCGATCTTGCCGATGTCGTGCAGCAGCGCGGCCTCGTAGATGATCTTGACATGGTCGGCGTTCAGCCCGATCGCCCGCGCGAGCGCGGTGGAGTACTCCGCCACGTTCTGTGAGTGGTTGAAGGTGTAGTGGTCCTTGGCATCGATCGCGGCGGTCAGCGCGAAGATGGTCGGCGCGTATTCCTCGTAGCGCCCGCCCTCGATAAGCGGGGACTCCATCGGCGCCTGGGAGAGGGGCGACTCGAGCGAATAGGCGATGATCTTGTTCTTGCCGCTGCGCTTGGCGTTGTAGACCGCCATGTCGGCGTTGCTGATGAGCTGCGCGAGGTTGGAGGCCGCGTAGGGGTAGACGCACACGCCGCCGCTGAGGGTGATGACCTTGAGGCTCTCCCCCTCCACGCCGCGGTTCATGTTGGCGATCTGGCCCTTGATGTCGGCCGCGAGGTTGAGCGCCTTCATCGTGTCGAAGAAGGGCAGGATGAGCGCGAACTCCTTCCCCCCGTACCGCGCAGCGGAGCCGTTGCTCCCCAGCGTCGTGGAGATGATCCGCGCCACATGCTGGAGCGCCGCATCCCCCTCGCGGTTGCCGTAGAGCTGGTTGAAGAGCTTGAAGTCGTCGAGGTTGAGGATGACGAGCGCGATCGAGTGGTTCTTGCACCGCTCGAACTCCTCCCCCAGCTTCTCATAGAAGGATTTCCGGTTGAGCAGGCCGGTCAGCGGATCGATGCGAGACTCGTCGTACGCCTTCTTGTAGAGGTTCGCGTTTTTGATCGCGATCGACGCCACCGACTGCACCGATTCGAGGAAGGCGATGTCGTCGAAGGAGTAACCGCCCTTTTTGGGCTTGGTGGAGAGCAACAGGATGCCCACGAGGTCGCTGTCGCTCTTGAGCGGCACAATGCACTCGATGTGCATGTTCGCCAGCATCTGCTTCTCCGACTCCCACATCGATTTATAGAGCACGCTGCGCTGAAAGTCCCGGAGCATCAGGCAGCCGTCGTGCTCCTGGAACCACTGGATGCAGGGGTTGGCCGCCTGGAGGGAAAAGGATTTCACGTCGAGCGGGCTGGCCGAATAGGCGGTGCGGTAGGTCTCGCCGCCGCTGTCCTCGAGGCAGACGTAGACCTTCTCGACCGAGACGGTGTCCTTGACCACCTCGACCAGCTCGCGCAGGATCTCGTCGAGGTTGAGGCTCTTGGATGCGCGCAGGCTGAACTCCTTGAGGTGCTGCGCGCGCACCTGCGTATCCCGCACGAAGAGGTTGTCCATCACCCGGTAGAGGAGCTTGTAGGAGGCGAGGATGATCCCCGCGAAGAGGATCGCGATGATCAGCGTCTGGTAGCCCCGGACCTGCGGGAAATAGTCGAGAATCATCCGCTCGAGCGGGCCCGCCCAGTAGGCGAAGAGCACCGACACGAGCACCGCGCTGGCCGCGAGCATCGTGCCGCGCGAGACAAGCAGCGTCAGCCTGAAGAGCCGCTTGCGGTAGAGGGCGTAGAACATGTAGCCCGCGTTGATGATGCCCGACAGGGTGTCCCACGGGAAGATGTTGCCCGGCACGATCGACAGGACGTTGCCCAGAAAGAGAAAGCAGATGCCCACCACGATCGGGCGGGTCCAGGCGGAGGTGAGCTCCCGCGACTTGAAGAGCATCACCGCCGACGAGAGGATGATGAAGAAAAAGAGCACGCAGGGGATGGCGATTTCCCAGCCGGTATCGTAGCGGAAAACGCCCGTCCCGTTGCCGAGGTCGATGAAGACGGGCCGCTTGAGGAAGACCTCGAAGTGGGTCAGCACGAGGGTGGCGGCGGTCAGGCCCGTCCACAGCCGCTTTAAGAAGCGGCCCTTCGCGTCGACGAAGTTGAAGATGAAATTGTAGAGGAGCAGCGGAATGCAGAAGAGGCTGAGGATCGAGACCTCGTACCACAGCTCAAAGCCGGGGTAGAACTGCAGCCGCATGAGCATCGATCCGGCCGTCCAGAGCAGGTAGCAGCCCAGCAGGTTCATAAAGGAGCGGATGAGCCGGTTCTTTTTGGCGGCGGCCAGCGCGAGCAGCAGGATGGTGTAGCAGCAGACGCCCGCGATCGGGACATAAAGGAACGGAATCTGGATCATGGCGTCACGACTCCCCTTTCCAGCGGATAGTCCCGCTCCTGGAAACGCAGCAGCTCGGAGATGCGGAAGCTCGACTCGTTGATCCGGCGGACCTCCTGCCCGGTCGCCCGGCGGAAGGCGTCGAAGGTGCCGGTGCGCAGGATGGTGATCTGCAGCGGCTCGATGCCGAGCATCTTTTTCAGGTCGTTGTAGTCGTTGTCAAAGTACTTGAAGTAGACGCTCAGATGCTCGCGGAGCAGCTGCTTGTTCACCGCCATCACCTCGAGCGACCCGGAGGCGATCTCGAGGTAGAGGTGCAGGTAGGGGCGGTTGTCCGCGCTGTACTCCTTGCGCGCCGCCCAGTCGTGGATGCCCAGCCCCGACAGGCGCACCACGTCGGAGATCGTGTCCTCGGTGATGCGGGTGAAGCCGCCGATGTCGATGACGGTGGGGATCCGGTCCACGAAGGTGAAGCGCGGCAGGCGCGTCCCCTCCTGCTCGCCGCCCGTGCTGAGGCACCGGAAGACGTCCCCCACCCGGTAGCGGACGAACGCGCCCCCCTTGAGCACCGTGATGACCACCTCGTAATTCTGGTTGGCGGTCAGCTCGTCCATCAGGCAGGTCTTGGGCTGATAGGTCCGGTCGTCGAGATTTTTATACATCTCTCCCTCCGGGATGAACTCATAAAAGCAGTTGTCGGGGAAAAAGACGAGGCCGTTGCGCGCCCACGTCTCGGTCGCCATCAGCGTCGGCTCGGTGCCCGCGTAAATCTCCATCGGGCGCACCCCCCACGCCTCCTCGAGCGAGGGCTTGTAGTAGCTTGTGTCGGTGCCCGCGCAGATGAGCGCCTTGAGGCGGAAGATGTCCTTCGGCTGCACGGTGCGGCCGTCCCGCTTCGCGCGGTAGGAGGCCGCGAGGTAACGGCAGACCATGGCGGGGGAATACTGGAGCAGGTTCTTTTTCGATTTCCCGCCCCCCGCGGTGAAGCTCGTGGTGATATAGCTGATGACGCTGCTCAACCCGAAAAAGAGGTCGAGCCCGTTTTGCAGGCCGAGCGCGAAGCCCTTTTTGTTGCGCTCGCCGAACGACATCTTCACCGCCTCGTCCACCGGCGGCAAAAACCGCAGGGGCAGCTCCTCGTCGAGCATCAGCGGGAACAGCCCCGTCACATAGGGCAGCGGCGCCAGCCCGTAAAGGGTTCGGTCGCAGGGCGCGATGGAAAACTGGCCGGGGCGCTTGCTGGTGGCCAGCATGAGCGCCGCCACCATGTTGCGCTTGAAGACGTCGAGCATTCCGCGCGTATAGGGCGCGAGCTTGATCGGGTGCTTGCCGCCCTCCCAGGTGGTCTGGATCCAGACCACCGGCTCGGCGGGCAGCATTTCGCTGCGCTTTTGCAGCAGGACGTCGGCGTAGTCCTCGAAGGTCGTCAGCGGAACCGCGCGGCGGAACTCCTCGACCGTCCGGGGCCTTCCGCCGTCGAGGAGTTTTTTGCCGAGCGCGCTTGCGCTCCACAGCCCGATCTGCTCCTCCATCAGCCTTCTCTGGATCTGCATGTAGCCGCCGATATCCAGGTCCAGGAATCCGCAGTACTCCTGCCAGAGATCGTCGTACTGCTGGTTCCTGAGCTTCTCCTCAAAGTTCACGCCCATGCTCCTCTCCTGCCTTTATCGTTGCCGCGCAGCGCCGCATGCTGGCGCGGTTCGGGATCAAAAAGGGGGTGGTCTTCCGGTATTCGCCGTAGTTGCCGAAGGTGCGCGGGAAGATGTAAAGGTCCTGCAGCACGATATATCCCACGTTGAGCAGGCTGAAGAGGACCCACGCCCAAAAGAGCGCGTCCGAGCCCCGCACCAGCCAGCAGCAGAGGTAAAACAGGATGAACCAGAGCACCCCCGGGTGCCGGCAGAGGGCGTAGACCCCGCGGTCGTACGCGCGGCGCTCGGCGGCCTCCTCCAGATAGGTCTGCTGGAAGGGGAGCGCGAAAAAGAGGGAGTAGACGAGCAGGAGGAGGAACAGAGCGCCCAAAAAACCGGTCAGCCCGCGCAGCGGCGCAGGGAGCAGGAAACGTGGGCGCGCGGTGATGAGCAGCGCCGCCGTGGACCCCGCCAGCAGCAGGCACCCGGCAAAAAAACAGGGCCGCAGCGCGCGCACTCCCCAATTGACGCTGTTCAGATCGCAGAGCACGAAAAGCAGAAAACTCAGGCAGCCCAGCAGTAGGATCATCAAATCGGTTTTCTCCTGTCACATTGTCACAGTTTGTCCATAAGTTGGTAAATTTAATTATAATATATTTTCCATTTTTCTGCAATATGCGACATTTGAATCTGGTAATATCCAACAAATGTCATGTCAATTTTTTACACCCTGTTGTAAGGTTTCCCTTTGGCGAAAAAATCGTGGTTGACAAATCCTTCCCGCCGCTGTATAATCTCTCTAAATCAAACGAACGGCAAACCGACGACCGAGAAGAGTAGGCGCGTTCGCCATCCCCACAGAGAGCCGCAGGCGGTGCGATTGCGGCGGGAGGGCCCGGGCTGAATGGACTCGCGAGGGCGGGACGAAAGGGATTTCCCGAGTAGTGCCCGACGGGATCTTCACCCGTTATCCAGGAAGCGCATATGTCAGTATGCGGAATGAGCGGGCGTTTCGACGCCAATTTGGGTGGTACCGCAGAAGCCAAGGCTTTTGTCCCAGCAGTCGCTGGGGCAAAAGCCTTTTTTGTTTGCCCGTTTGTTTGCAAATCCAACATCTGAAAGGAGCACCCGCCATGAAATCGAACAACGTGCCGCACAGGATCTATCTCTCCGAGGACCAGATTCCCCGCCAGTGGTACAACCTGCGCGCCGATATGAAGGAACAGCCCGACCCGATGCTCAATCCCGCGACGATGCGGCCGGTCACCGAGGCCGACCTGCGCCCCGTCTTCTGCGACGAGCTGGCGCATCAGGAGCTCGATGCCGTGACCCGCTACGTCGACATCCCCGAAGAGATCCGCGAGTTCTATAAAATGTACCGCCCCTCCCCGCTCATCCGCGCCTACAGCCTGGAGCGCGCGCTGGGCACCCCGGCGAAGATCTACTACAAGTTCGAGGGCAACAACACCTCCGGCAGCCACAAGCTCAACTCCGCCGTGGCGCAGGCCTACTACGCCAAGCGGCAGGGGCTCAGGGGGCTTACCACCGAGACGGGCGCCGGCCAGTGGGGCACCGCGCTCGCCGAGGCGTGCTCCTATTTCGGGCTGCCGCTGACCGTCTACATGGTCAAGGTCTCCTACAACCAGAAGCCCTTCCGCAAGGCGGTCATCCAGACCTTCGGCGCGGACGTGGTCGCCAGCCCGAGCGACACCACCGAGGCCGGCCGCCGCATCCTCGCCGCCGACCCCGAGACGGGCGGAAGCCTCGGCTGCGCCATTTCCGAGGCGGTCGAAAAGGCCGTCTCCACCGAGGGATACCGCTATGTGCTCGGCTCGGTGCTCAACCAGGTGCTGCTCCACCAGTCGGTCATCGGCCTTGAGAGCAAGACCGCGATGGAGATGATCGGCGAGTACCCCGACGTGATCATCGGCTGCGCGGGCGGCGGCTCCAACCTCGGCGGCCTCATCGCCCCCTTCATGCAGGATAAGCTGACCGGCAGAGCCGACCCCCGCATCGTCGCGGTCGAGCCCGCCTCCTGCCCCTCCCTCACCCGCGGACGGTACGCCTACGACTTCTGCGACACCGGCAGGATCACCCCGCTCGCCCGCATGTACACCCTCGGCTGCGGCTTCATCCCCTCCGCCAACCACGCGGGTGGGCTGCGTTACCACGGCATGTCCCCCATCCTCTCCAAGCTCTACCACGACGGTTACATGGAGGCCGTGTCGGTCGAGCAGACCAAGGTGTTCGAGGCCGCCGTCTTCTTCGCCAAGCAGGAGACCATCCTCCCCGCCCCCGAGAGCGCGCATGCCATCCGTGCCGCGATCGACGAGGCGCTGCGCTGCAAGGAGACGGGCGAGGAAAAGACCATCCTCTTCGGCCTCACGGGCACCGGCTACTTCGACATGACCGCCTATTCCGCCTTCCATGACGGCGCCATGAGCGACTACATCCCCACCGACGCCGACCTGCAGAAGGGCTTCGACGGGCTTCCCGCCGTCCCCGGCGTCCGGTAAACACCCAAAATAAAAGCGGCGCGCCGTCCGGATGGACGGCG